>RFUY01000208.1 GCA_009922705.1 Gammaproteobacteria bacterium | reverse complement strand
TCTGAATCAGACAGTTGGGATCACCTGGTCGAGACTGTCTTGTGGCGATACATTTGGGATTCGATCTTGCTGTCGGGTGCCGTCTCTATTGGTGTGGTGGCCATTGGTGTGCCGGCAGCCTGGTTGATCTCTTTTTACGCATTCCCGGGGCGCCGCGTGTTGTCTTGGCTTTTGCTGTTACCGATGGCATACCCGGCCTATATTTTGGCCTACACCTACACGGGTCTGTTCGATTTTAGTGGCCCCGTCTTAACCTGGATGCGGTCTGTGGATGCGCCGACTTGGCTGATGTGGCCACTGTTGGAGATGCGCTCCATTCCCGGGGCCGCTGTGATGCTCAGCCTTGTGCTGTACCCCTATGTGTATTTGTTGGCGCGCGCAGCCTTTCTAGAGCAGGCCGCGAATGTCATGGAAGTGGGCTACAGCCTTGGGCAAACACGTGCCCAAGTGTTTTTGCGCGTGGTGATTCCCATGGCACGCCCTGCGATCATGGCTGGCACGTTGCTCGCCGTGATGGAGACTCTCGCGGACTATGGCACAGTCCAGTTTTTTGGGATCCAGACCTTTACCACTGGGATTGTGCGGACCTTCTATGGCTTTGGTGATACTGCGGGTGCCGCTCAACTCGCCTCCGTACTACTGGGTTTTGTCGCACTGTTGGTGATTCTAGAGCGCTTGTCGCGACGGAAAATCCAATACTACTCCGATCAGACGCGGCGTCTGTCGCGGCTTGCGGTCACGCTTACCGGCTGGAGAGCGCTGGGCGCCACAAGCCTGTGTGCGGCACCCATGCTTCTTGGGTTTGCACTGCCGACCGTGGTGTTGGGGTACTGGTCAGTGGTGTATGCAGAGGGTGGCGCGCTCTGGTCGCTGACCCTGAACTCGTTCCTGTTGGCTGGGATCGCCAGCGTGGTGGTTGTGGTTGTGGCCTTGGTCATCGCGTATGCGAATCGGCTTTATCCAGCGCAGTGGCTGACCAATATCACGACCGTCATTGGTCTTGGCTACGCCTTACCTGGTGTTGTGGTGGCGATCGGGATCCTGATTCCGTTTGGCGCTTTCGACCAGTGGTTGTCGCTCCAAATGATGCGGTTCGGATTTGAACCACGGTTGTGGATTTCCGGATCAATCGGATTATTAATTTTTGCGTATACCGTGCGTTTTCTTGCGGTTGCCAACGGGAATCTCGTCAGTGGGTTGTCTCGCATTCGTCCGAGTCTTGATCATAGCGGACGATTATTGGGGCGGTCGCAGTCGCAAGTCTTACGGCAAATCCATGTGCCACTGATGCGCGGGTCAGTGCTGACAGCGCTCTTGATCTGCTTCGTGGATGTCTTGAAAGAATTGCCGGCCACGCTCATTTTAAGACCGTTTGATTTCAACACTCTGGCTGTTCGGGTCTATGATCTGGCGGGAGATGAACGATTGATCGACGCGGCGCCCGCGTCACTGATGATAATTGCTGTGGGACTCTTGCCTGTGATTTTACTGAATCGGTCGGTGCATGCCGCAACCCATGAATAAGGCAGAGCCCGTGGATGCGCTGACGCTTCGCGAGGTCACCCTGTCGTACGCGGGAGAGCCTGTGGTACATGCGGTGACGTTGGCTCTAAAACCCCGTGAACTGGGCTGCCTGTTGGGCCCGAGTGGCTGTGGAAAAAGTACCTTATTACGAGCCATTGCCGGCTTTCAGTCGCTGAATGCTGGAGAGATTGTGTTGGCCGGGGAGACCTTGTCGACGCCTGACACGGTTGTTTTGCCGGAGCGGCGTGGGGTTGGCATGGTGTTTCAGGACGTGGCGTTATTCCCGCACCTGACGGTGTCTGACAACATTGCCTTTGGTCTGACCGCTTGGTCAAAAGCCGAGGCTCAGGCACGCATCACGGAGCTTCTGGCGTTAATTGGTTTGCAGGGATTAGGAGCGCGGTATCCGCATGAGCTCTCCGGTGGCCAACAGCAACGGGTGGCTCTGGCGAGAGCGATGGCGCCGAAGCCTAACTTATTACTGCTCGATGAGCCGTTTTCCGGATTGGATACAGAGTTACGGGGGCGACTTGCGAGTGAAGTCCG
>RFUY01000207.1 GCA_009922705.1 Gammaproteobacteria bacterium | reverse complement strand
TTGTTAATCGCGGTCCTGTCGCCACTTGCTGAAAAGTTGGGTTTATTAGATATTCCGACTGAACGAAAACGCCACGGAGAGCCAGTTCCGATGGTGGGTGGGATATCGATTTATTTGATTCTGCTCGCCGCTGCTCTCATTTTACCGATGCCAAACAAGGTTACTTGGTTGTTGGTATCAGTCACTTTAATCTTCGTTATCGGTTTTTTAGACGACATCTATGGTTTGGGTGTTCGGATTCGAATTGGCTCGCAGATTGTCGCCTCGATTCTTATGTCAACTGGCTCAGGTGTGTGGTTGGTCGACTTGGGATTTATTCAGTTGCCTGAAAATTTTTGGGTGTTGAGCGTTGCATTGACTGTCTTTTCAGTGGTGGGGTTGGTGAATGCTTTTAATATGTCAGATGGTATCGATGGTCTAGCCTCAGGGTATGCCTTAGTTGCATTGGGTGGGGTTGTGTTCGCTCAATGGCTCGATGGGGAGGTACGCTATATTGAATGGCTGAGCATTTTTGGCGCGTCAGTGTTTGCGTTCTGGCTCGTGAATATGTCGCTGACACCCTTAAAACGAGTGTTCCTCGGAGACAGTGGGTCAATGTTACTCGGTTTCGTGATCGCCTGGATCTTGATTGAGTTGTCTCAGAGTCGTGTAGCGAGCATTAATCCACTGGTGGCGCTTTGGGCGGTCGCTCTTCCAGTAATTGATACAGTGGGTGTTATCTTTAGTCGCATGAGACGGCGTCAGTCACCCTTTAGGGCAGATCGCCATCATCTTCATCACGTACTACTTGACTCAGGCAAATCACCGAGAGCGTCACTATGGATTCTGATCGGTTCAGCACTCATTTTGGTTGTGATCGGTATTTTCATGACCTATGAGCTAGGGCCGGTCGTAAGCCTATTTGCGTATCTTGTGACGATGAGCATTGTAATGATTGCGCATACTCGACTCATTCATCCTCTGGTGCAGAGGCCCGAGTAGGTGGAGAACGTGGCTCATCAACCTAAATTGATCCCTGTTTTATTGGCTGGGGGCTCCGGCACTCGGCTGTGGCCCACATCACGGGAAAGCTACCCAAAGCAATTTGTTCCGCTGGTGGATCCTGAGCAGTCGTTACTGCAGCTCGCAGCCATCAGGCAAAAACACCTCCCCAATGCCGCCGGCTGGATTGTGGTCACTGGTGATGACTACCGATTTTTGGTGGCACAACAGCTTGCCGAGACTGGTGTGCCTGTGGATGCCATCATGCTTGAGCCGATGGCGAAAAATACGGCTCCGGCCGTTGCTTTAGCGGCTTTCGAGGCCTGCGCACATCACGTGGAGCCGATATTGTTGGTACAAACTGCGGATCATCTTATTCATGACGTTGAGGCCTTTGCGGCCTCGGTAGAGCTTGCCTTGGCAAGTGGTGAAGGGACGGTTCTGTTTGGCGTCGTGCCCACGCGTGCGGAGACCGGCTATGGGTACATTGAACAGGGTAAGGCGCTTGCAAACGGGCTCTATCACGTCGCTTCATTTCGGGAAAAGCCTGATGAGGTGACTGCAACGGCGTACCTCGAGAGTGGTCGTTACCTCTGGAATAGTGGGATGTTTTTGCTCAGGGCAAAGCTCTATTTGGAGCAACTTGCGGCCTTCGAGCCGGACATGTACGCGTGCGTTGAGCAGGCGTTTCGTGCGTCTCAAAATGATTTAGGCTTTAAGCGTGTTGCCAAAGAGCCCTTCGAAAAAATTACTGGCCAGTCGATTGATTATGCGGTGATGGAGCGATTAGAAATGGCTGCGGTGGTGCCGTATACGGGAGATTGGAGTGACATGGGTGCCTGGGATTCCGTGGCGCAAGCGCTCCCCTCAGATGAGAGAGGCAATCAAACACAGGGGGATGTGCACCTCATTGAGTGTAGCAATACCTACGTGCGCTCTGAGCAGCGACTTGTTGGGGTCTTAGGGCTCTCTGATGCAGTGGTGGTGGAGACACGGGATGCAGTACTAGTCGCGCATCGCGATCGTGCGCAAGACGTGAAGCAATTGGTGTCTGCGCTCAAGCAACGCGGTCGCCCCGAGGGGACTGTGCATCAGAAAGTCCATCGACC
>RFUY01000206.1 GCA_009922705.1 Gammaproteobacteria bacterium | reverse complement strand
GAGGACCAGTCCGATCGCGTGCAATTGGCAACCCTGCATGCCGCAAAAGGTTTGGAGTTTCCAGAGGTGTTTTTAATGGGTGTCGAGGAAGACATCCTGCCACACCGTAACGCCATTGAAGGGGATTCCATCGAAGAAGAGCGACGCTTAATGTATGTGGGGATTACGCGTGCCCAGCAACATCTACAGATCACCTATGCCAAGCGCAGAAAACAATTTGGGGAGACCTTTGAGACGACGCCAAGTCGGTTCTTGGATGAACTGCCAGAAGATCACCTGCTGTGGCATGGCCGTGATGCGCAGGACCCAGAGGCCGCCAAGGCACGCGGTCAAGCCACCCTGAATTCGCTACGTGCCCTGTTGAAGGGATCCGCTGCATGAGCCAGGCCATCTATCGCCCAATCATCATTGGACTCTCAGGACCCGAGCTTACCCCCCAGGAATCCTACTGGATCCAAGCACTTCAGCCCTATGGCGTGATCTTCTTTCGGCGCAATCTTGTCGATCCTACGCAAGTGCGTGCGCTGGTTGCTGCGGTTCGCGACTGCGCTGGAGAGGACTGTCCCATTTGGATTGATCAAGAAGGCGGGCGCGTCCAGCGACTCGGACCACCGCACTGGCCACGACTGCCCAGTCCGCTTGCGATTGGTCGCTGCTGGCGTCGTCATGCCTTCGATGGGCTGACACGCGCACAGGCCTTAGGTCAGGTGATTGGTCACCAATTAGCCTCGCTTGGCATCACCCACACCTGTGCACCCTGTTTGGATCTGGCAATCACGGGGGCTGACCCGGTGATTGGCGATCGTGCCTTTGGCACCACACCCGCGGAAGTGATTCCGCTGGCCTTGGCGTTTTTGGATGGTCTACAGACCACTGGCGTCGTCGGCATCGTCAAACATCTGCCTGGAATGGGCCGGGTGACGGCAGACAGTCATGTCACCTGTCCCATCATCGAGACACCGTTGGCCACCCTTGAGGCAGAAGACTGGCTGCCCTTTCGGGTGATCCAGACCCGCGTTGTGATGACCGCGCACGTCACGCTCCCTGCATTCGGGCCGGCGCCCGTGACCGTGAACCCAGAGGCACTCTCCCGCTTGCGTCAGCTCTGTCCTGACAGTCTGATTGTGTCGGATTGCCTCACCATGGGCGCACTTCACGGCTCAATTGAAGCGCGCGTTGGTGCCGCGCTTGATGCCGGCTGTGATCTCGCACTGTATTCAAACGGAACATCTTCAGAGCGAGAGAGCGCCGTACGCGCCGCTGGAGAACCGCGCCTGGCACGGGAACCACGCGAAACGTTGAGGCCGTTGCCCGAGGATCGCGTCGCGGATTGCTTGGCGCACTTAGAACGCCTCATTGAGGCAGATCAGGCTGACCCCACCAGAGATCAGCCTGCGACAGGGGCTTAAAGCCCCTGAATCATATAGGCCACAGCGTCCGCAAGTTCCGCGTCACTGCAGTCCATGCACAGACCCTTCGCGGGCATGGCGTTATAACCATTGATCACATGACTGACGAGCGTGTCAGTGCCTTTCGGGAGACGATCGGCCCAGGCTGCAGCATCACCCAACTTTGGTGCACCCGCGGCACCACTGTTGTGGCAGGCCGCGCATGCGCCGCCGTAGACTTGTTCACCCGTGCGGGCTGCCGCAACGGTCGGCCCTGATTGACCCACTGCATCTGCGCAAGGATCGCCCTGGACGCAAACCGCTGCTGGAGACTTTAACCGCTCTAAGACCGCATCTTGAGAGGAGACTGCGGCCCAACCGAGCGTCGCCATCGCACAGGCCGAAAAAAACACGAGTACACGGTTCATAGATTGCCTCTTTCCCGTTCAAAAATTTGCGATCGGAAGTATACGCGGGGCATGGAAGGGACTCCAGTCCTCACGCGCACCGTGGGCTTAAACACCCTCAATGATCCGAAAATCCCGCTCGACTCCATCCGATAACGCCGCCAATGCGGCTTGGTATTCCGGAGACTGATAGGCGGCTTCAGCGGTTGCCAAGTCGGGCCACTGAACAATGACCGTACGCTCGACAATCCCAATACCCGATGCATAGTGCGCTGTTCCGCGCGCTAAAAATTGACCGCCACGCGC
>RFUY01000205.1 GCA_009922705.1 Gammaproteobacteria bacterium | reverse complement strand
TGCTGAACCGGTTGGTCCATGGCCTCAACCTGGCCTCAGCGGTGGCAGAGACCCGGATCCACAGCCAACTCTGGCCTGATCAAATCAGCACCGAGCAGGGGTTGAGTCCCGACACCTGGCGGCTGCTGGAGCAGCGGGGCCATCAACTCCGGCTGCGTCCAGCGATGGGGTCAGCGAACTCCGCAGAAGTCCGCTACGACGCCGAGAGACTTCTTGGCAGTTGGGGTGTGGCTGACCCCCGTCGACCGGATGCGGCCGCGGCGGCTGAGCGCCCCTAGACGCGCAGCATCGACGGCAGCCCGAGCAGTCAGCCCTGAGCTGGAAGCATCAGAATTTGAGAGGAGTCCAGAACCTGTTTCAACTCACCTGAGTTGGGCGTGGTGAGCTCTAACACTGTCGACTCGTCTCCGCGCCAGATGATGCGCGCCGAACTCAGCTTGATCCCGGCTTCTTGGCAGCGACGGGTGAGTGATCCGAGCGCCCCAGCATGGTCCTCCAATTTCACCAGAGCTGAATTGTTGCCGGCTTGGCTGAAATTCATCTGGCTGATCACGGCGGAGTCTTGATCGCAGATCTCCACGTGCGCTGAGCCGTATTTGTTCTCATTAATCAAGTGATTAATGATTTCAATCGCCTTGTCCCGTTCCTCCACCGTCAAGATCAGAAGGCAGCCCTCATCGATTGATGAGGTCTTCATGTCAATGATTGAAATCCCTGCATTGCCCATGGCTGTTGCGACAGCATCAAGCAGATCAACGCCGGAGCTTCCAATCAAGATGATCTCTTGTGATGGCTGTGTCCGCTCGCCTGTGAGGCCAGTCGGGCTCGGGCGATATGGTGATTGATTGCTTCCTATGACTGGCTTCGCCTTGATCTCGGCCACCAAGCGATCCACCTGATCGGTGCTGACATTTGGCATCGTGATCAGGTGCGATATGGGGCCATGTGTTGCTAATTGCCAGCTTTCGACGACTGACTGTAACGGCCGGTCAAAGACAACTGTGTTGGAGTAAGGGTGCCTCCAGGCATGTTGCCCAGCTTTGTTCAGTTCGCGAACCGCGTATTCAGCGCGCTCAAGGCACTGTTGAATCAGCTGGACAAATCCTGAATGTCCATGCGTCTTGATGGCATACCAGAGGAACAAGGGGGCAATTCCATTCCGTGATCCTGTCAAGGTTGTGTCCCTTGAGCCGATGTATTCCACGTTCTCCGCAATCCGCGTCATGTTGTCTTTTTTGGCCAAGACAACGCCGCACGGAATCGGTGATCCGATCATCTTGTGGCCACTAATGGACAGGCTGTCGACGCCATGGGCAAAGTTCCAGGCCGGTGCGTCGTTAATAAATGGAAGGATCATGCCGCTGAGTGCGCAGTCGGCATGTAAGTATTTTCGGGGAATTGCTAGATCCTGAAAGATGTCATTGATGCCGTTGATGTCGTCAACGGCTCCTTTCATGGTTGTTCCGATGTTGGCGCAAATGATCGGTGGGCTGGTGCGATTGAGGCGTAAGTTCTCGCGCAGATCATTGAGATCCATCGTCCCGTTGGGGTTCGAGCGAATCATGATGCTTGGTAAGTTCAAGCAGCGCAGGATTTTCCCGACGGAATAATGCGTTTCTTGTGAGTAGTAAACAATGCCGTCAGGGAGGATCTCCCTGGCTAGGAATAGTCCGTAGTGGTTCCCTTCTGTTCCGCCATTGGTGATGTAGCCCCAGGTTTCCCCCGCTGGGGCTTGGGTGAGCTCTTCGAAGAATTTCAGGACCTCAAGCTCAAAGTGATGGGTGTTGAGGTGATAGTTGCTAGGGATGTATGGATCACCAATATTGTTAATGGGGTAGGCCAGAAACCGGTAGAGAGCCTCGTAGTTGAAGCTTGCATTGCAGGGGTAGCCGATGGCCTTGTCTTTCTCTGCGATCAGGTGTTCTTCGAGTTCGTTCAGCGTTGCTTGGATCGAATCAAGCCCTTGGTCAAAAGTCATTGCACTGCAGCGGCTGCTCTCAGGTTGTCCCCGCAGAAAAAGAACGTCATCTCGATCCTCTGGAGATGTTTGGAATTAGCTCAGCGGGAGGCCTGACCGCTGTTGCGGAGCCGCGCCCCTAGACGCGCAGCATCGACGGCAGCC
>RFUY01000204.1 GCA_009922705.1 Gammaproteobacteria bacterium | reverse complement strand
TGAATGGTTTCATCAAAACCAGAGCAGCAAAGCACATGGTGGCTGGGGTCAGCAGAACAATGGTGCGACCAGCAATCTCTCCTTTACCTGATGGCAAGTACCCCATTTGCAGCTTTTATTCGATTGCTCCGAGCCAGATTGAACGACAGATACTCCAGGCAGCGCTTGCCAAAACACTTCCGCATTACCCGATTCCAGTCTTCCTGATTGCACAACTTGCCGTACATGCCGACATCAAGGGGAGAGGTTTCGGTAAGATTACGCTGATCAAGGCACTCGAGCATCTCTGGAGCGTCAACGCCCAGATGAGAGCGTATGCAGTCGTTGTGGATTGCCTCAACCGGGCGGCCCAAGACTTTTACACAAGATTCGGGTTTGAGAAGCTGACTCAGGTCAATGGCAGGGTCAGACTGTTTATGCCGATGAGCACAGTGGGCCAGCTCTTCGAGGATTGAGGGCCCGGTATCTAAGGGGGTGTCGTCGTAATCTACGTCGAATCGATGCACCGCACCACCGTCCTTCGACCACTCAAGGTTGCGCGCTCGGCATTTTTTACTTAGCCTCGACCTCCCTAAAACAATAACCCCACATGGAGACGACCCTTATGATGCGAATCAAACGACTCGGCCGTCGAAGCTTTGAAGTGTTTAAACATGATCTGCCCATCGGCATCGTGCGGTTTCAGCGCGAGCCACGGCAGTGGATCTTCCGAAAATTCCCAAGTGCCGTCGACGCCGGTGAACAGCCAGAGCGCCGCGGTGAGCGCCTGCGTCAACTGTTGTGCGCCAACGGTGAGCGATGCATTGTGGAGCGCATTCAAGCCGCATAAGCGGTCATTGACCTCTCGCAGAGGTTCCGACATACTATTGCGACTTTTTGCGAGGGGTTTCCGCGGCCACGCGTTGCGGACACAGCTAAAAAGGAATGTGCAGGCCGTAAAACCCCGTTTGGGGTTTTTTTATTTCTGGCGGGATGGTGATGACGCCGAAGCAGCAAGAATTGGCAACGCTCTTGCGGCCCTCAATTGAGGCGCTGGGCGTTGAGCTTTGGGCGATCGAGCTCTCAGGCAAAGCGCCACGGGTAACATTACGGATCGTGTTAGACCATCCGGACCGGTTGGTGACCGTTGAGGATTGCGCCTCGGTGAGTCGGCAAGTGTCGCGGGTCTTGGATGTTGAAGATCCGCTGCCTGATCGCTACACGCTCGAGGTGTCGAGCCCTGGCTGGGAACGGTCGCTGTACGAGTTATGGCATTTTGAACGGTTTGTCGGGCATAAGGCGCGCGTCAAACTGAAATTGCCGTTTGAGCGGCGGAAGCAATTTACGGGCGTGATTGCCCGGATAGAGGACCAATCGGTGGTCGTGCATGCGGGGGAAGACGAGTTTGTTTTCCCGTTTGAACAGATCGAGCGGGGTCAATTGATCGTGGATGATGGTAAATCGGTTAACGGAACGAAACGACATGGGCATGGGAAGTAAAGAGATCCTTCAGGTAGTGGAACTGTTCTCAAATGAGAAGGGGATCCCAAAAAGCGTCGTCTTTGAGGCGGTAGAGCAAGCGCTCGCCACAGCCACTCGAAAGCGCTATGAAGGTGAAGAAGCCGATATTCGCGTGACCATTGATCGCGTGGCAGGGACCTATGAAACTTTCCGTCGTTGGGTCGTCGTCCCCGATGATCACTTGGCGATTTTAGGATCAGAGCTGACAACGGAAGAAGCGCTGGACATGGATCCCGGTCTAGCTGTCGGCGATGTACATGAAGTCCAGGTCGAGAACGTCGAATTTGGTCGAATTGAAGCCCAGACTGCCAAGCAAGTGATTGTGCAGCGTGTCCGTGAAGCGGAACGTGAGAAGGTGGTCGCAGATTATGCCAATCGCCTTAACACGCTGATTAACGGCTCAGTGAAGAAAGTGACACGTGATGCCATCATTGTGGACTTAGGTGGGACTGCTGAGGCGCTGTTGCCGCGGGAAAATCTGATTGGTCGTGAAATTTTTCGGATCAATGATCGTGTCCGTGCCGTGTTGCATGAGATTCGGAGCGAAGGCCGTGGTCCACAACTGATCCTGTCGCGGAACTCTCCACGATTCTTGATCGAACTGTTTCGGATCGAAGTGCCCGAGATTGC
>RFUY01000203.1 GCA_009922705.1 Gammaproteobacteria bacterium | reverse complement strand
GGCCCATCCGCACATGCACAATTTGAAACCGTCGACCCACCGCGCGGGCGCGCTTGAATAACCCCTCGATTTGGGCGGGCGTGGCGTTGGTCGCCACGTCAAAGTCTTTGGGGTGCTTCCCAAGCAGCAAGTCACGGATCCCGCCACCGACCAGGTACGCCTGAAATCCAGCCTGCTGCAGGGTCTCGATCACCCGCAATGAGCCAGGGGATAAGTCCGCGTGTCGGATGCCGTGATAATCCTGGGTGATCTCATCCCGAAACACCTCAATGGGTGCAGCGGGAGGCGGCGGTGACGCCAGGCGTTGTTTAAATTTCGAGAACATGCGTTTCCGGGTCAATCAATCCCGACAGAGTGTACCAGAGCGGGACAATAAAAAAGGGCCTAGGGCCCTTTTGTAGCGTGTCTTTCGTTATTGTTATTCGAGACACTATTTCTCGAAATTACCATTCACTATGCAATCTGCACTCTAGGCCTTTAATCCACCAAGGCTGAGACCATTTGACCGTTCACCGGCCTTCTTATTATTCGGTCTTGGGATGCCTCCTGCGCTCCCAAAGGGCAGTTCTCACAGTGAACCGTACTCTCATCCGGCATGCTCTTGTTATTGTCTTGCCGCAACACGTTCTCAGTTATTGCTCTTATCGCGAACGCTCGGTGATAGAAGCATCATCTGTGCCACTCTGGTGCGTGCACGTTAAACACTTGCTTTAGATCAATTTTTTTATTGCCAAGATGGTGCGGAGCAACAATTTGCCCCCTATGGAAACAGTCTAGTGTTACGAAAAGTAAATAATGAGCGTTTTCGTAACTAAGACTTAGGGTGATTCTTCGTCAGATTTTCGCTTTGGGATGCCTAAGCGCTGGCGCCGTTCCCACAAGCTTTTTCGGCTAATTCCGAGCCGTTTGGCGAGCTCTGTTTCACTCAGTTGATCCTGGTGTGAGAGGACAAAATGCTGGAAATAGTCCTCCAGCGACATGGTCGGTCGCTCGGTCACGGAGCGTTGTGTTCCGCCTGAAAATTGAATGGCACGGCTTTGGAGTCCGAGATCTTCCGGATGGATGTACGCGGACTCTGTCAGCACCGCAGCCCGTTCAACGGCATTTTGTAATTCTCGAACATTCCCCGGCCATTGATGGGCGGTAATGGCCTGGCGGGCGTCCTCGGTCCAACGGAGATCGGGTCGCTTTAAGCGGGTGCGGACTTGGTCCAAGAATGCGTCTGCCAGTAACACCACATCCTGCTCGCGTTCGCGCAAGGGTGGGCAGTTCAGGGCAATGACATTGAGTCGGTAGTAGAGATCGTCCCGAAACCGACCCCGCTGCACCATGTCGATCAAATCGCGGTGGGTGGCGGCGATGAGCCGGATATCGACGCGGGTCCGTTCCGTTGAGCCGACCCGTCGGATCTCGCCTTCTTGGAGAACACGCAGCAGCCGCGCTTGTGCTTCGAGCGGTAACTCCCCAATCTCATCTAAAAATAGGGTGGAGCCGTTGGCGGCTTCGATTAAGCCAGCGCGGTCCTGTGTTGCACCAGTGAACGCGCCCTTCATGTGACCAAAGAGTTCGGCCTCGATTAAGGTCTCAGGAATCGCGGCACAGTTCACCGAAATCATCTCGCGCCCGCCCCGTGGGCTGGCATTGTGGATCGCTTGGGCAACGAGTTCCTTCCCCGTTCCAGACTCGCCACCGATTAATACTGTGGTATCCAGGGGGGCGACGCGTAGAACCTGTTTTCTCAACCGCGCCATGACCTCTGAGTGTCCAAGCATGGTCCCGGCCAAGGGATCCTGAGACGTCCTTGCCGGCGCCGCTCGCTCGATCGTGCGTAGGAGTTCAGGTGGGTCAATCGGCTTAATCAGACAATCGAAGGCCCCCTGGCGCATCGCCACCACGCCTTGCTGAATCCCAGCTTGACTCACCATTAAGATCACGGGGCTTGGCTTAAAGGGCTCAATCAACTCCAAGCCAGATTCTTGATTCAGGCGCAGCTCAGCGAGCACAACATCCGTTTGACCACAGTACTGCATGGCATCCGCGAGGCAAGGCACCGTCGTCACGGTGTGTCCACCATGCTTGAGGCTGTAGGCGAGCGATTTTTTAACAATCGCTTCATCGGTGACGAGAAGAATGCGGGCCATGAGTGTTCCGTTATTTTTC
>RFUY01000202.1 GCA_009922705.1 Gammaproteobacteria bacterium | reverse complement strand
GAGAATGCTGTAATCCGCGCAGGATCAACATCGCAGGGCAGTATTTCGGAATACACCCCCTGCTCTCGGATGCGCCGTGCAATCAATTGTGTGTACTGAGACCCGAAATCCAGGATCAGTAAGCGGTCGGCATGGATGTCTTGCATTATTTAACCCGATAATTGGGCGCTTCTTTGGTGATGGTCACATCATGAACATGTGACTCCTTCACGCCAGCACCAGAAATCTTGACAAACGTCGGCCGAGAGCGCATCGCATCGATGGAGTCACAGCCGGTATATCCCATCGCTGCGCGAAGTCCACCCATCATCTGATGGACAATGCCCGCCAATGGCCCCTTACAGGGCACGCGCCCTTCAACACCCTCGGGTACTAATTTTTCAGAGCCAAGACTGGCATCTTGGAAATAGCGATCTGAACTGCCATCACGTTGCGCCATCGCACCCAGCGAACCCATCCCGCGGTAGGCTTTGTAAGCGCGCCCCTGATACAACTCGACCTCGCCTGGCGCCTCATCTGTGCCCGCCAATAGACTGCCAACCATCACCGTCGACGCCCCTGCCGCAATGGCTTTGGCAATGTCACCGGAATACCGAATCCCACCGTCTGCAATCAAAGGCACTCCAGATCCCATCAACGCCGCCGCCACATTCGCAATTGCTGAGACCTGTGGAACACCGACGCCAGCAACGATGCGTGTCGTGCAAATGGAACCTGGACCGATACCCACCTTGACGGCGTCTGCGCCCGCAGCAACCAAGGCCTTGGCCGCCTCTCCGGTGGCAATATTTCCACCCACCACATCGACCTGCGGAAATTGCTGTTTAATCCAGCGCACGCGCTCGATGACACCTTTTGAGTGCCCATGCGCAGTGTCGACGACCAATACATCGACGCCGGCCTGAACCAGCGCATGAACACGCTCTTCGCTTTCGCGACCGGTCCCCACCGCCGCCGCCGCAAGCAGACGTCGTGCCGCATCCTTGGCGGCATGCGGATGGCTTTCCGCCTTGACGATATCCTTCACGGTCACCAAACCCTTCAGTTTGAAGGCATCATCAACCACCAACACTTTCTCAATCCGGTTGGCGTGTAATTTCGCCTGAATCTCTGCCGCAGGCGCCCCTTCCTTGACCGTCACGAGACGCTCTTTCGGCGTCATCACTTGAGAAATCGGTATCTCCAAATCGGGCACAAACCGAATATCCCGCGCCGTGACAATCCCGACGAGATTGTCCCCTTCCACGACAGGGACCCCGCTGATCCGATTTGCTCGCGTGATATGTAAAAGCTCACGGACAGTGATGTGAGGCGAGCATGTGATCGGGTCTTGAATAATCCCGGATTCAAACTTTTTGACTTTCCGAACTTCGGCGGCCTGCGCCTCGATCGTCATATTCTTGTGCAAAATCCCGAGTCCCCCGAGCTGAGCCATGGCAATGGCCAAGTCAGCTTCGGTTACGGTATCCATCGCCGCGGACAAAAGTGGCATGTTAAGCTCAAGGTTCCTGGTGACGCGCGTGGTCAGTTGAACAGAAGCCGGGAGTACTTCGGAGTAGCCCGGGACAAGCAGCACATCATCGAATGTGAGTGCGTCTTCAGCGATGCGTAACATGAGCCGATCCTTGGGTGCAGAAGGGGTAAACTCCATAGTCTACGGAGCAAAGGGGTGTCTGAACAAGCACAAACCGACGTCAGCGCATTGACGGTCACCGCACTCGCAACCCAACTTGGGCATGCACTGAGTCGCGCGTTCCCCACTGTGGTCTCGGTGGAAGGGGAGCTGACAAACTTTAAGGCCTATCCGTCGGGTCACTGGTATTTCTCAATCACCGATGGCGACGCCTCCCTCAGCTGTGCAATGTTCAAAGCGGCTAACCGCACTGTTCGCCTCGTCGCCAGAGATGGCCTGAAGGTTCGATTAACCGTTGAAATCAACTTCTACCCACCAAACGGCCGATTGCAACTCATTGCACGACGGATGGTCGAAGCTGGTCTGGGGGATCAAAAAGCACGTCTTGATGCGCTCCGCGCAAAGTTGGTCGCCGAAGGATTGACTGACCCCGCACGAAAGCGCCCCTTGCCTCGATATCCAATGACCATCGGGGTCATCACGTCACCAAAAGGAGCGGTGATTCGGGATATCTGCACAGTCTTAGCACACCGTTGGCCACTCGCCGAGATACGGCT
>RFUY01000201.1 GCA_009922705.1 Gammaproteobacteria bacterium | reverse complement strand
GCTTCGAGGTTAGCTGGCGCCGCGCCGAGACTTTAGGAGTCATGGGCCTCGAAACCGCACTCTTTGTATTCACGCCCAATGAAGGGCAAGCGGGAGGACCGCTGTCCAAAATTGCCTCTGGGGGTGAGCTGTCCCGTGTCAGCCTCGCCATTGAAGTGATCACTGCCGCCAAACGCGCCTCCCCCACCCTAGTCTTTGATGAGGTGGATGTCGGAATCGGTGGAACGACGGCAGCGGTGGTTGGACGCCTCTTGAAACAACTGGCGACCCATACTCAACTTTTGGTGGTGACCCATCAACCCCAAGTCGCAGCGGCCGCGCGGGTACACATCCATGTGGCAAAGCAGACAGTCGGGGGTTCGACCGAAAGTCAAGCGCTCGTGCTCTCCGAGGCGCAACGGATCGAAGAGATTGCTCGGATGCTGGGTGGGACGACGCTGACAGAAACCACCTATGCGATGGCGAAAGAGCTGTTGGCCAACGCCTGATCCCGCGTCCGCGACACGAGAAGACCACACCATCAATTGACGTCGAGTCGAGCCGGCTTATAGTCAGTCATGAGCGTATTCAACAGAGGAGGCCTGTCCCATGAAAATTGTCAAACGCTTCAAGAGTGGTCGGCACCAAGCGATCCGCTTGCCCAAAGAAATGGCATTTAATTTGGAAGAAATCGATGCGCTGCGTATCGATAAAATTGGCGACACCATCACGCTGAGACCGCACCGCCCCAATTGGCTTGACCTTGCAGCGCTTCCTCCCATTGAAGAGGATTTCTTGGGCACTCGTCCTGCCGTCTTTCCAGATGAGGGCCGAGTGTGACAATTCGTCATTACCTATTCGATACCAACATCTGCTCCTGTGTGATGCGTCAAAAGCCACCCAGGTTTTGGCACACATGCAAGCCTGCGTGCAACGCGAGGACTCAATCGGAATTTCAGCGGTAACCGACTTAGCGCTGCATCATGGTGAGATCGGGCGCAAAGCCCCCCTGGACTGACAGCGCAGATTTAGAGCGAGCGCGCATTGTTCATCACCCTCATTAAAATTCCATTGAAGAAATATTCCTTCGAGGCTATATTTGGCTCATGAAGTGGGCAGTCGAGTACACAGACGAGTTTGGCGATTGGTGGGCGGAGTTGTCCCAAGAGGAGCAGGTTTCGGTGGCTGCGTCGGTGATCTTGCTTGAAGAGCGTGGACCGAACTTGGGCTTTCCTCACAGCAGTTCGATCAACGGTTCAAGGCATTCGCACATGCGAGAGCTGCGCACCCAGCACCAGGGTCGCCCATTTCGAACGCTGTATGCCTTTGATCCGCGAAGACACGCGATTTTGCTGATTGGGGGAGACAAGACGGGCAACGATCGGTGGTACGAAGTGCATGTCCCACTCGCCGATCGTCTCTATGAGGATCACCTGAGACAACTTCGAGAGGAAGGGTTGAGCGATGACTAAGAAATTCTCAGAATTACGCGCCAAGATGTCCCCCGATGCGATGGGACGTGCACAGGCGAAGGCGAAGGCGATGTTGGGTGAGATGCCGCTCAATGAGCTACGCCAAGCGCGTGGCCTGTCACAAAAAATGCTGGCCGACGTGTTACGCGTTCAGCAACCGTCAATTGCCAAGCTCGAAAAGCGCACCGACATGTACATCTCCACACTGCGCAGCCACATTGAGGCCATGGGCGGTGAGTTAGAAGTTGTCGCCCGCTTCCCCGAGGGCACGGTCAAGATCAGTAATTTCGCGGATCTTGCCAGTCCGTCCTCTACCTGAAGACCGGCGCACCCTGAGACCCATTCGGCTGCCGCCAGCGAGCCCTGCTGGGATGTGACGGATGCGGTTCTGATGTCGCTTGATACCTTCAACGCGCTGCTGGAGACGGTGCACCTGTTGAAGTCGCCCGCGAACGCAGCGCATTTGGCCCACTCGATTGAGCAGTACCGCAGCGGTGAGGTGAGGCAGCAGAGTTTGGTTGATGTCGACTGAAAGCATCCACACGCTCGCCTGGACCACAGCTGCTTGGGATGAGTACACCGACTGGAAGGCGCAAGGTAAAAAGACGCTCAAGCGCATCAATGCCTTGATCAAAGACGCGCTTCGTCAGCCGTTTGACGGTATCGGTAAGCCTGAGCCGTTAAAAGAAAATCTCTCGGGCTTCTGGTCGCGGCGCAGCGATGATACGCACCGGTTGGTTTATTGCGTGGAAGA
>RFUY01000021.1 GCA_009922705.1 Gammaproteobacteria bacterium | reverse complement strand
TGTCCGCCGAAATCGTCATGAAAAGCCTTCGACAAATCCATGACCGCGATCGACTGACGGTGATTTGCAACTTACACACGCTTGATACCGCTCGAACCTACTGCACGCGCATCATCGGGATGCGTGCTGGCGAAATGGTGTTCGATGGTCCGGCAAGCGACCTGACTTCCGATGTGGCCCGTGAGATCTACGGGGCAGACGAAGACCTCAATGAGGCGGTGACGTCCACTTCACTTGGTGTGCCCACAAGCGTCACCAGTGATGTGCCACACCACTCGACGGCCAACTCGGCCACCTTCTGATCAAACACCACAACACATGAAACGGAGAATGACTATGCTAAAAACAATCGTCGCAGCCATGGCCGCTGCTGGTATGGCGCTCAGCGCTCAAGTTGCCGTTGCTGGCGGACACAGCGCCGGGATTCAAGAATTCCGCATTGGTATCTTGGGGGGTGAAAACCAGTCAGATCGTCTGCGCTCCAATGAGTGCCTGCGCGCAAAAACAGAAGAATTGCTGGGCGTACCCACCAAAATCTTTGCACCTGCTGACTATAACGGCGTCATCGAAGGCTTGCTTGGTGGCAACTTAGACATGGCGTGGTTGGGAGCATCAGCCTACGCGAAAGTCTATTTGACTGACCCCAAGGCCGTTGAGCCTGTGTTAGTGAAGGTCAATACCGACGGATCGATCGGGTATCACTCAATCGGATTCGCACGCAAGGACTCTGGCATCACCTCGCTGGCAGACATGAAAGGAAAGGATTTCGCGTTCGGCGATCCAAACTCAACATCAGGATTCCTCATCCCTTCGGTTGAAATTCCTGCGGCTGGATTTGACATGACGCCTGGCAAGTATTTCTCAGACATCAAATTCTCAGGTGGTCACGAGCAAACCATCGTCGGCGTCTTCAACGGCGATTATGCCGCTGGCGTTACCTGGGCGGATGGCCTGGGTGCATGGGAAGATGGGTACAACTCAGGCGCACTGCGGAAGGCTGCTGATGCAGGTCTTGTCGACATGACTGAACTGGTCGAGATTTGGAAATCGAAAGTTATTCCAGAGGGCCCAGTGGTCCTTCGCACGGAGTTACCTGTCGATGTTAAAATCAAAATGACTGGTTTGATGGCGGGTCTGGCGTCTTTAGATCCTGAGTGCGCCTACAGCTTCATGGCGGGTGAGGTCAAAGGCATGCAGCCTGTGACGCACGCGACCTATGAAGTGATCGTCGCGGCTCGAAAGTCAAAGATGTAATCCAAAGCACAAGGGGATGCGCCGCATCCCCTTGGTTTCTTACGTCTTGTTGGAACCCCCATGACTGATGCACTGATCAAGCTCGAGAACCAACGGCGCCTGTACACAGGCCTCGGTCTAATGTTGGCAATCGCCATTTTGGTGAGTGGCTATCAATCCGCAGAGGCTTTGAACTCCGGCGGATTTGTGCAGGGTCTTACGAAATTCTTTGATTACCCCTCGCAAATTGTCCGAGAAGCGATCGCCAAAGGGCCTGACTTTTGGAGCCTGTTTCCCCAGTATCTCCCAGCATTGATTGAGACCCTCAATATCGCACTTGTCTCCACATTAATCGGGGGTGTGTTTGCACTGGTCTTGTCGTTGTCCGCCACCCGGAATCTAGACGTCCCTGAGAGACTGATCCCAATCGTTCGACGCATCATGGACATCATGCGAGCATTTCCTGAATTGATCATCGCGTTGTTTTTGATCTTTGTGCTCGGTGCAAGCCCCGTGCCGGCGGCGATTGCTGTGGCCTTCCACACCACCGGCGCACTTGGAAAATTATTTTCTGAAATTAATGAAAACATTGATATCAAGCAGATCGAAGGGCTTAAAGCGACGGGAGCAACCTGGGTACAGCGCATCCGGTATGGTGTCATTCCACAGGTCTTACCGAACTACACGAGCTATTTTCTGTTACGACTCGAGATCAATGTCCGCGCGTCTGCCATTCTGGGCTTTGTTGGCGCAGGCGGGATTGGCTCGGAACTGGCTCGCTCGATTGGATGGGGTGATGGTGCAATCACCTCTGCGCTGTTCTTACTCCTGTTTGCCTCAATTGTCGTGATCGACCAACTCTCGTCTGTCCTGCGTCGACGACTCACCGTGTCATCGGGAGGGCCTGCCGTATGACCACACTCCCCCAAAACGCGCAGGTCAAACGCGCCGTGATTCGCCAGAAGTGGGGACCACTTGGCCTGCTACTGCTCGTCAGTCTCTATCTCATCTATGCCTGGGATGCCTTCAATATGACGGAGGTTCTCGGGAAGGCCAGAGTTGAGAAAGGCGTTTTGTTGTTATCTGACGCCGTAGCCCACAAAGTCCACGTTGTACAAGATCTCAGACGGAACCAATTCAGCGTTGCGGTCGAGGGAGAGCGGACAGCCACCTACGATGACACAAGACCATTACCAACGTGGGTGCAAGGTGGGCGCAGTGACTTTCAGGTCAATCTCTCTGACGGCTACCGTGTAATCGTCAAAGATCAAGAAGTCCGATATCAGGTACCCGGCTATGGCGATGTTGTCATTTTGCTCGATACAAAGGCGCTTACGCTCGTATTGCCGCCAGGACAAACTGCGCTGCCCGATGGCTTTCGCTTTAACCCAACGAAATTTGACGCACGCCCAGTATTCGACCAGCGCGTGCAAGTGTCTCGCTCAAAAATTGAGGTACACCGCTACTTCTTTGGCTGGGAAAACTTTTGGTTCCCATTTCGGTCAGAGTTCCATGGTTTGAGCCTGACCTCACTTTGGGCGCTCGCTCAGTCTGAACAACGGATCGACCCAAACCACAGCAATCTCGCACTCATGGCTGATCACTTTTGGAACAACCCAGATTGGCAGCATGGGATCATTGCCGTCGCCATCTTTGAGACCATTTTGATGGCTGTTCTCGGGACGATGACGGCAGCGCTCGTCGCACTTCCTCTCGCATTTTTTGCTGCCCGCAATTTCAATCCAGACGCAACCTCTCGGTTTTGTATTCGCCGCGTATTCGATTTTGTCCGAGGGATCGACACCCTAATCTGGTCTCTTATTTTTATCCGCGCATTTGGACTCGGCCCACTGACAGGAATCATGGCGATTGCGGTGACTGATGCGGGCAGTTTTGGCAAATTGTTCTCCGAAGCGATGGAAAATATTGATAACAAGCAGGTCCAAGGCATCGAAGCCACGGGTGCAAACCGGATTCAAAAGTATCGGTTTGGCGTCCTTCCGCAGCTGATGCCAGTCTTCATGTCACAGTTTTTGTATTGGATGGAATCCAATATGCGCTCTGCAACGGTGATCGGTGCGCTCGGAGCCGGCGGAATCGGCTTGGTCCTCGTTGAGACAATGCGCACCCAACGCGATTGGGAAAACGTGTTTTACATCATTGTGTTGACCATCCTGATGGTGATCGTGATGGACAGCCTCTCCGGACGACTAAGACAGCGTTTGATTACCGGCGGGCGGGCTCGGTAACCCGTTGCCAGACTCGCACGTCTCCAAGCCAAGCGAGGTCTTTGCAAGCGTCTTTAAGCTGTGCCGCAGTCGCCGGTGCGTCCGAGGCGAACCCGAGATCGACATCAATGCCACCGCGGACATAGTGCAACTGATACGTCGTCTCCGCATCGACCCATGCCGACCAATGCTGACCCAAGAGTGCGAGGACCTCCCGGCGCAATGGGCGCAAGACGACCGGACCCTGACCTTCTAACTCCTCGTCGTTTTCTGGATCAATGTGGAAGGTAATGTCCGCAACATGCGGTGCTGCCTCACGAATCGCAGCTGCTACCCAGCATCCGATTTCGTGCCCTTCAGACACACTCACGCCAGGAGAGACCTCTAAATGGATATCCATCAGGGTACGACCAGCCATCGTCCGGGTTCGCATGTGATGAATGTCTCGAACACCATCGATCGCCATCGCCACGGCGTGTAAGCGCGCACTTTCATCCGCAGGTAAGGCGCGATCAACCAGCTCTTGGACACTCTCCCAAAGGAGCTCCACGGCAATTTTTGCGATTAACACAGCGACGACAGAGGCGGCCACGGCATCCAAGAGTGGGTACCCAGCCCAGACACCCACTAAGCCCGCAAGCACGGCGACCGACGACAACGCATCGGTTCGGGAATGCCACGCATTGGCCTCGAGCAACGTTGACCCAATCTGCCGTGCGGCACGCAGCGTATACCAGTAGATCGCTTCTTTCGCCGCGATCGACACGAGCACAACGGCAAATGCCCAGTGATTGAGTTTGATCACGAGCGACTCCTGAAGAGCGCGCTCGATGCCGTCCCATAGGATGCCACCAGCCACAAGCAATAGGACACTGCCCAATATCAGTGTGGCGAGGGTCTCAAAGCGTGCATGGCCATAGGGATGCTCTGCATCTGGCGCTTCATGACTGACACGAGCCGCCAGTAGTACCAACGCATCCGTTCCCAGATCAGACAACGAGTGCACCCCATCTGCAACCAATGCATGACTCTGCGTCACCCATCCCAACGCAATCTTTCCGACCCCAAGGAGTGCATCGATCATCGCACCGACCAAGGTCACTCGTGTCATCACCCGAGAAGCCTCGGGAGCGCGCGGCAACGCATTCGTCATGCGAAGACACCCAGTCGCTCGAGACACCAGAATGTCCCAAGGCCACCAATGGCAAGCGAGGCAGGCACAGCGACGCGCGACCGATACCAGGGCGCTTTCAGCACCCAATAGCCAACACTCAAATATGCGCCAGCGATGACCGCAAACTGGCCTAATTCCACCCCACCATTGAATGCCAACAACCCGATGACGTAGTCACGTGGCGGAAGCCCGAGTTCAGTTAAGACACTTGCAAACCCAAGCCCATGCAGTAGGCCAAACAAAAATACAATGGCCGTTCTCGATCGGACCAAGTGCGATCGATAGAGATTTTCAAACGCGACATACGCGATCGATGCCGCAATGAGAGGCTCAACAATCGCGGGTGACAGGGTAATGACCCCAAAGAGTCCGAGTGCGAGCGTGACAGAATGCGCGACGGTAAAGGCTGTGACCTGCCACACCAAATCCATGAGGCGGTGACTCAACAGAACGAGCCCCAAAATAAAGACAATGTGATCAAGTCCTTTCGGGAGAATGTGCAGAAATCCGAGTGTGATATACCGCCCAACAAGGGCTGGGACATCCCGGAGAATCGGGCCAACCAAGGGGAGTAATGGCGTGGATTGTCCGGTCATCAGATAGTCGACGATCGGATCCTCCGTGGCGCTGAGATAGACCCGGACAGCCGTTGCCGGATGGGTGGGGTCGACCTCATAGCGCAACCCTTGGGCCTCTGTCGTCAATCCACCAATGAGACTCACTTCGCTGATCCGAGGCAACCCGAGATCGGGCTCTGGAAACACCTGAACCCCTTGTAATGACAGGGGTAACTTCGAACGCTCGGTGAACAACCCAAGGGTCTCTATCAATGCACGCTGCCGCGCCACCAATTCAGCAGCCAAAGTCTCATCATCCAGCTGCCGCAGCGCATCATAGACGGGCGCATTCAGCGCATCATCAGTATTTGTCACAGACGGCGGGATCTCCGCTAACCAGGCTTCAGCATTCAGCTCCAGCCGAAGTTCGACTCGCCCCTCCTCGAGCACTGTCACGGTCGCAATACTGGGTCGCATTTCATGCGCCTTGGCAAAGACGCCGAAGACACTCAAGATAAGACACAGAACAATACGCACGACATTTCCATCCAGGCAGGAGACGTGAGTTTGGCAGATTTTCGCAATCGACGCAGGCTGAGTCGACACTTTGTGTGGTCGCTCAGTGTGCTTTCACTGACCGTTTCGGGCCATGAGTTCTGGCTCGACCCCAGCGCACATCAAGTGACAACATCGCAATCGATCGGTCTTCAATTTCGGGTGGGCCAGGAGTTTCGCGGATCCGCGCAACCCTACCTGCAACGCGATATCAACACATTCATGCACCTGTGGCCTTCAGGCGAAGCGCCGATCACAGGGGTACTGGGTGATTCAAGGCCAGCCGTCAAGTTGACGATAAAGCCGGGGCTTAATCTCATCACTCATCTCACCACACCGCAGCCAATCTCATTCCGGCCAGAAGACGCCATCTGGGCTAATTATCTCGTTTTGGATGGGCTGGAAGCGCAAGTGGCTGCGCACCCAGACGTCCCGCAAGTGCCGCCGGTGTCCGAGCGCTATATTCGTTCTGCCAAGACCCTTGTCTTGGGTCCGGGCACAAGTTCGAGCGCGCGTGATCGAGACACGTTCTTACCCTTTGAGCTGATCTTAGAAACGCCACCTGTGCGTCTATTCCCCGGTCCGCATCGGTTTCAAATCACCACAGATGGGCAGCCAACGCCAGGCATTTTAGTGAAGGCCTTTCGGTACAGTGATCGCAAGACCGTGGATCAACGCGTCAGTGCGACCGATGGGTGGGTCAGTTTGGATCTCCCATCGGCAGATCGCTATTTGATCAGTGGCGTCCGGATCGATCCCGACACAGACGGCCTTGCTGACTGGCTCAGTTACTGGGCAAGTCTGACTTTGGAGGTTTGGCCAGCAACACCTTAAGCGCATGGCCGACTGCCTGCCAAGCAAAACTGCCCGTCACGTGTGTCGCAGCCCCCATTGCGCCCGCGCAATCCAGGCGCTGTGCACCACGACTTGGTCGAGACTGACCAATCGATCCATCAAGTTGCTGGTATCGTGTCTGCTCATCCGAGAAGACTGCAGTGACCAAAAAGCGACGTCCGGCCGATCGCGGGAAACCAAATCGATTTCTGAGGGTTTGGCGAACAGCCGCCAACAGGGCGTCCCCGTCGGTCTTTGCTAAATCGCAGGTCTGGATGCGCGTCGGATCAATCCGTCCACCGGCGGCTCCGACCGTAATCACTGCACACCGTCGTTGACGAGCGGCTGCGATCAAGGCCGCTTTCGCCATCTGGTGATCCCCACAGTCGATGACAAGATCAAACCCATGCGCCAACACCGAGTCAACCGTCTTATCGGTCACAAAGGTGTGCAGAGGAACAATCTCGGTTGCGGGGGCGATCGCATGGATGCGCTCCGCCATCACGGTCACTTTCGGACGCCCATACTGGCCCGTCAGTGCATGAATCTGGCGATTCGTGTTTGAGACACAGAGATCATCGAGGTCAGCCAAAGCC
This sequence comes from Gammaproteobacteria bacterium, assembly GCA_009922705.1. Lineage (GTDB taxonomy): Bacteria > Pseudomonadota > Gammaproteobacteria > Pseudomonadales > Litorivicinaceae > HIMB30. The sequence continues at coordinate 10,689 of RFUY01000021.1, read as the reverse complement.
AGCCGCCCGATGCCACTGCGCGCCAAGCCCTCAGCAACCCAGGACCCGACACCGCCGATACCCACCACCAACACCGACGCACGTTGCAAGGTGGCAACACTGCCGACTCCATACAGCCGATCAATGCCCGCAAAGGCCTCAGGCGTCTGCGTTGACATGGTCCTCGGCCAAGGCAAAGGCCGTGTGTAACGCGCGGACTGCGAGTTCGAGATACTTCTCATCAACAACCACAGAAATTTTGATTTCACTGGTTGAGATCATCTGAATGTTGATACCCTCATCGGCGAGAGCTTGGAACATTTGACTCGCCACACCGGCGTGGGAGCGCATCCCTACACCGACGACGGATACCTTACAAATCTTGTCATCACTGATCACGTCACGTGCCCCCAGGGCCCCACGGATCTCATCGAGCACAGCCCGTGCCGCTTTGGCGTCATTTCTGTGGACCGTGAATGTGAAATCAGTGGTCTGATCGAGGCCAACATTCTGCACGATCATATCGATCTCGATATTTTTGGCCCCCACAGGTGCGAGGATCCGCGCCGCAACCCCAGGCACATCCGGGACACCCAACAAGGTTAACTTCGCTTCGTCGCGGCTGAACGCAATCCCTGAAATGATGGGTTGTTCCATCGTGTCTAACTCCTCGGTGGTAATAAGGGTGCCAGGCCCATCTTCAAAACTCGACAGGACCCGCAGAGGCACATTGTATTTGCCAGCAAATTCAACCGATCGAATCTGCAGTACTTTTGACCCAAGCGATGCCATTTCCAGCATTTCTTCGAAGGTAATTTTTGGCAGGCGCCGCGCCGTCGGCACGACCCGGGGATCGGTGGTGTAGACACCGTCCACATCAGTGTAGATCTGACACTCATCGGCGGTCAGCGCGGCCGCAAGGGCGACCGCGGTGGTATCTGACCCGCCACGCCCAAGCGTCGTAATGTTGCCATCACCATCCATCCCTTGGAATCCGGCGACAATGACCACTGTCCCTGCATCGAGGTCGGTTCGAATCGCCGCGTCATCGATCGCTTCAATACGCGCTTTCATAAATGCACTGTCGGTATGGATCCGCACTTGCCCACCGGTGTAACTACGCGCGGGAACACCAATTTCGTGAAGCGCCATGGCAAGCAATGCAATAGTGACTTGCTCGCCTGTTGAGACCAACACATCCATTTCCCGAGGAACCGGTGTCTCGGAAATTGCCTGGGCGAGACCGATCAAACGATTCGTCTCACCGCTCATCGCGGAGACAACGACCACCACAGCATGGCCCTCAGCCCGAAAACCCGCGACCTTGCGCGCAACATGTTGAATGCGCTCGACCGAACCCACACTGGTTCCGCCATATTTTTGAACGATAAGAGCCATCGACTATCCTATGCCAGTTGTTCAGTCAGCCACTGTTGCACAGAGGCCAGTGCAGACGGGAGCGATGCAGGCTGAGTGCCACCCGCCTGCGCCATGTCGGGACGTCCACCGCCCTTGCCCCCGACCTGCGTCGCCACAAAACCGATCAGATCCCCGGCTTTGACGCGTGCGGTCAGATCATCGGTCACACCCGCGATCAAATTGACTTTGTCGTCTCGAACTGTGGCAAGCACGATCACGCCGCTCCCGAGGCGTTGCTTAATTCGGTCCAGCGTATCCCGCAACGTTTTTGGATCCGCGCCATCGAGTGTCGTGGCCAACAGCCGGACACCGGACACCTCGACCGCTTGATCCAACAAATCACCGCCGGCTTGTGTCGCAAGTTTCATGCGCAGCTGCTCGAGCTCCCGATCCTGTAGCTTCAGTTTTTCGAGTGTCTGGTCAACCTTGCTCAATACCGTCTCAGGGGTCGCCTTAAGCCGCGCTGCAGTGTCGCGCAAACGTTGTTCGACTTCGGCCATGTACTGCAAAGCACCCTCACCGGTCACCGCTTCCACACGGCGGACGCCCGAGGCGACTCCGCTCTCAGACACAATCTTGAATAACCCAATATCGCCAGTCCGACTGACATGGGTTCCACCGCAGAGTTCAATCGAGAACTCTCCCATTGTGAGAACGCGAACCTCGTCGGCATATTTCTCACCGAATAACGCCATCGCACCCGCCGCTTTCGCGTCCTCGATGGGCATGACCTGCGTCCGAACCTCCGAATTCGCCCGAATCTCACGATTCACCAAGCATTCAATCTCTGCCATCTCTTCGGCAGTGACCGGGCCTTGGTGCGAAAAGTCAAAGCGAGTGCGTTCATGCGTGACGAGCGATCCCTTTTGCGTGACATGGGTCCCGAGCACCTGGCGCAAGGCTGCATGCAATAAATGGGTTGCCGAGTGATTCAGTGCCGTTGCACGTCGACGAGGACCCTCCACCCGCGCAGTCAGCGTATCACCCACGGCGAGATGGCCCATTTGGAGACGCCCTTCGTGCGCGAAGTGACTGCCAAGCTTTTGCGTGGTCTCCACCAAAAAGGCACCAGACCCATGAATCAGCTGACCTGAGTCGCCCTGTTGACCGCCACTCTCCGCATAAAACGGTGTTTGATTTAGGATCACCAGGCCCTGTTGGCCCGCCTCTAGACGCTCGACCTGTTTGCCGTCATGCACCAGCGCAAGCACCTGCGCACCACTGTCTAGATGCGTGTACCCCAAAAATTCCGTCGAGCCATCAAGCTCTAACCGAATCTGCCCTTCTGCCGAAAACTGACTTGCCTGCCGCGATTTGGCACGTTGTTCCGCCATGGCTGCATCGAAGCCATCCATATCGAGCTGGAGCCCGCGTTCGCGCGCAATGTCGTTGGTGAGGTCAACCGGGAATCCATGGGTGTCGTAGAGCTTGAAGATCAACTCGCCCGGCAAGGTTTGATCGGGCAACGCGCCAACAGCCTCATCCAAGACACGCATGCCCTGATCTAGGGTCTTGGCAAACTGCGCCTCTTCTTGCTTCAGCGCTGCCACAATCCGGTCTTCAGCATCACGAAGTTCGGGATAGGCCTCACCCATCTCAGCAACCAAGGTATGCACCAGCCGATGGAAAAATGGCTTCTCACAGCCCAACTTATGGCCATGCCGAATGGCACGACGAATGATCCGTCGCAACACATACCCGCGCCCTTCGTTGGACGGGAGAACGCCATCACAAATCAAAAATGCACACGAGCGGATGTGGTCAGCAATCACGCGAAGACTCTTCGACTCGGTGTCTGTCGTCCCAGTCGCGTTGATGGCCGCGGCCAAAAGCGCTTGGAACAGGTCGATCTCATAATTGGAGTGCACGCCCTGCATCACCGCAGCGATCCGCTCGAGCCCCATGCCAGTATCCACACTGGGCTTCGGTAAGGGAGTCCGTGACCCATCGGCGGCTTGCTCAAACTGCATAAACACCAAGTTCCAGATTTCGATGTACCGATCAAGGTCATCCCCTGGCGAACCGGGTGGACCACCTGGGACATCGGGGCCATGGTCATAAAAAATTTCACTACACGGACCACACGGGCCAGTGTCACCCATGGTCCAGAAGTTGTCTTTGTCGCCTAGACGAGAAAAGCGTGCTGGATCAACGCCAACCTCAGTCAACCAGATGTCTTCCGCCTCTTGATCTGAGGTATGTACCGTCACCCAGAGCCGCTCAGCCGGTAACCCAAGACACTCGGTTAAAAATCCCCAGGCAAATCGGATCGCATCTCGCTTGAAGTAATCGCCAAAGCTGAAATTCCCGAGCATCTCGAAAAACGTGTGGTGGCGTGCGGTGTAACCGACGTTTTCGAGGTCATTATGCTTCCCGCCAGCACGCACACATCGTTGCGAGGTAGTCGCCCGGCTGTACTGGCGGACATCGTCACCCAGAAACACATCTTTGAACTGCACCATGCCCGCATTTGTGAACAACAGAGTTGGATCATTGCCGGGCACCAGTGAGCTCGACGGCACTACGGTGTGGCCATGTTCAGCGAAATACGACAAAAATGCGGAGCGGATATCAGCGCTTTTCATAAGAGTTCACGAATTCAATTGGGTTACGGGTCGCAATCCTAGCGGAAAATTTGCTCAACGGCGTGTTGAGCCTCAGAAAAATTAAAGCCTTTGCCCTGCAAAAAGCGATACGCCTTTTCGGGGGTGGGTCGTGTTTGTCGACGAAGCCACTTGGTCAATGCCTCGACACAGCGCTCAGTCTCTGATGACTCAGCGTCGCGTAAAACCGTATCCACGGCACTCGGCTCAATCTGATGCTGGCGTAATTCCGCGAGGATACGCTGCCGACCATACCCTTTCGCGAACCGGCTTCGCACCAATGCCTCAGCGAAGCGGCGGTCAGATTGCTCCCCACGTTCTGCGGCATCATCCAACGCCGCCTGTCTCTCGGCGGCTGATAGGGCTGGAAGCGCGACCGAGAGCTTCTGCGCCAGCGCATGGCGGGAATACTCCCGCCGGGACAGCCAGCGCAGAATCAGTTCGCGAGGCTCAGCCACCGCGACCTTGACGCAGGGCTTCAAGTCGCGCGAATAGACCAGAGGTATCCCAACGGCCACCGCCCATAGATTGGACCTCGCCATACAACTGATCGACCATCGCAGTCACCGGCAAGGCGGCACCGTTCCGACGCGCTTCGGCCAGACAGATGGACAAATCTTTGCGCATCCAATCCACTGCAAACCCATGCGTGAAATGATCATCCAACATCGTTTGATAGCGATTTTCCATCTGCCATGACTGGGCTGCACCTTTCGAGATCACATCCACAACCTTGTGTGCATCAAGACCAGCGGCTCGGGCAAAGGACAACCCCTCACTGAGCGCTTCCACCAAGCCTGCGATGCAGATTTGGTTGACCATTTTGGTCAATTGGCCGGCCCCAGGGGGGCCCATGTGCGTACAGGCTTTTGCAAAGCATCCAATGACCGGTTCGGCGCGCGCAAAGATCTCGGCATCGCCACCCACCATCACGGTCAACGCGCCATTCTCTGCACCTTGTTGTCCACCTGAGACAGGCGCATCCAAGAATCCGATGCCTTTTGCCTGTGCGGCAGCATAGAGCTCACGAGCGACTTCAGCGCTTGCGGTGGTGTGATCAACAAAGACGGTGCCAGCAGTCATTCCAGCTAACGCGCCGGTTTCACCAAGCACCACACTTCTTAAATCGTCGTCATTGCCCACACAACAAAACACCAACTCGGCTCCAGCAGCAGCCTCGGCAGGGGTTTCAGCCTGTCGACCACCGAACGCTTTGACCCACTGCTCTGCTTTTGCAGTGGTGCGGTTATAGACCGTCACAGTATGGCCTGCCGCTGCCAAATGGCGGGCCATGGGATACCCCATCACACCCAATCCTAAAAATGAAACCTGCATGCTGTCTTCCTTCTCTTCTGACTCACTGTGCAATGCCATGGGCGGCGAGTGCACGCTGTAATGGATGCCCTTGAGACCACTTCATGGGGGTCATCATGGCGGTAATCCAGTCGGTCTCGACCTCAGCCACCGTCCGATACCGCCAGCGTGGCGCTTTGTCTTTGTCTACTAACAGTGCACGGACCCCCTCGCACCATTCACCATCCTGCAACAATCGCATCCCCAAATCATGCTCCTGTACCACGCAGGCACCAATCGTTTGCAACCGTGCGCGTTGCCACTGATGCCCCGCAATCAACGCTGCGCCGGGGCTTACGGAGGCCCACCCATCGAGCAGCGCGGGGACCTTATGCGCCCACTCATCCAGCCGGTCCCAGACCTGTTCGGGCGTGAGATGTCGTAATGCTGAAGACAGGGCCAACCCATGGACGGCCCATGGGCTCTGCGCCAGGTCAGGCTGATGATGCGTCTGCAAGACCGCATTGAGGGCGACCAAGGCCTGTCCAGATCGCCAGGGGAGTGCACACACCGCGTCAAAGAGCATCGATTTGGCCTCGCGTGGGACCAGCCAGTCCGCAAGGCTTAAATACAGCGCGTCGTTCGCATTGACGGTCACCCCACTCATGGCCAGTGCTTGACCGAGCCCATACGGCACCCGGTTCAGGAACCAACTGCCGCCGCAATCTGGAATAAATCCAATCCGAACTTCAGGCATGGCGAGTTGCGAGTGGGGCGTCACACATCGGATCTGGGCGGCTTGGAAGACGCCCATTCCACCGCCCATGATGTAGCCATCACCCCACGCAATGACCGGAATCGCACTCAAGCGTATCCGCAGATCAAGGAGATACTCGTCAGCGAGATACGCGCTCGCATGCGTCAAATCATCTAATCCGCCAACGCGTCCTTGTTCTGTCACATCTCGAACATCCCCACCTGCACAGAACGCGCGCTCGGTGACGGAGTCGATCCACACACAGACCGCTCGAGAATCGGCTTCAATCTGATCCAGTGCGCGAAGCAGTTGCCGAATCATGTCATGATCCAACGCATTCAGGGTTCGCGGCTTATTCAAACGAATGTGTGCGAGTACCTGGTCATCCTGCAACGACACAAACTCGAGCAGAACAGTTGGCTCGCTCATCTTTTCTCCATTGAACATAAAGATATCTTTATATTATTATGTCCGGCATGTGGACATCCTTTGACGCCTATCTTGACGCATTGCGAGCGATTGCTGAACCCACCCGGCTTCGGTTGGTGCGGTTATGCGCCCAAGGAGAACTCACGGTCTCTGAGCTCACGCGTATTTTGGGGCAAAGTCAGCCGCGCGTCTCGCGTCACCTCAAATTGTTGCAAGATGCCGGACTACTGACCCGGTTTCGGGAGCAGCATTGGGTCTTTTACCGCATTCCTGAAGCGACCGGAACCAGCCAATGGGTACAAGATGTGCTGGCAGCGATTCCTGCTGATGACCAGATTACGCTGGATCAACAGCGCCTCGACGAGGTCAGAACAGCGCGCGCCAAACTGTCGGAAACCTACGTGGAAACCGAAGTCCCTGATTGGTTGCAACTGCATGCCTTTCATGGCGATGAGCAGCGTTTCGCGGATGCGGTCACTCGCGTGTTATCGGATGCGCCGGTGGGCCATCTCCTGGATATTGCGACTGGAACTGGCCGCATGCTGCGGATGGTCGGCGCTCTCGCAGACAGCGGTGTCGGGATCGATCTGTCGAAGAAAATGGTGATGGTCGCACGCTCAGCCCTTGCTGATGCGGGGTTATCGCACCTCACCGTGCGTCAGGAAGACATGTATCAGATGCGGTTTCCGACAAATCACTTCGACACCGTCACCATTGATCAAGTGCTGTATCTCGCCAGCAACCCAGATGCCCTCATTGCCGAAGCCGCTCGCGTACTCAAACCCAGTGGACGCCTGTTATTGGTGGCCTTCACCGCTGCGCATCATGCCCAGTCCTCAGCCCCAAAAGTCAGCATTCGGCTCGATGACATCACCCAATGGCTGACGGATGCGGGGCTCCGCATCGAGACGCACACGACCCTGCCGGGCTCGGTATTGGATATTAGTTTGCTCGTGGCCTCGCCACGCACAAGGACCCCGACATGACCACTGAAGCACCCCGCGTGTCATTTGAATTTTTTCCACCGAAGACCCAGGATGCCGCCGACAGCCTTTGGCGCACCGTCGAGCGGCTCTCGCCCTTGGCGCCTGACTTTGTCTCGGTCACCTATGGGGCTGATGGTTCAACGCGGGAACGGACCCATCAGGTCATCGCAGACCTATTGGCCAAGACGACAGTGCGACCCGTCCCACACCTCACCTGCGTCGGCGCAGACACTGCAGAGATTGACGCGATCGCAGACAGTTACTGGAACATGGGTGTCCGCAGTCTGGTGGCACTTCGGGGAGATCCCCCGGGCGGCGCTGAAGCAGACTACCTCCCCACCCCTGGCGGTTATCCGTATGCAGCAGAGTTAGTGGAGGGCTTGCTCGCAAAACATCCGTTTGAGCTGTACGTGGCGGCTTACCCAGAGACGCACCCAACGGCGCCGTCAGCCGCCTTTGATCTCGACAACTTGAAACGAAAAGTCGAAGCGGGGGCAACTCATGCAATCACGCAATTCTTTTTCGATAACGACGCTTTTTTGCGCTTCCGCGATGCGGTCGCGCGCACCATGACCGTGGACCTGATTCCCGGCATCCTCCCGGTCACCAACTTCCAAACATTGCTTCGTTTTGCAGGCGCGTGCGGCGCGCAGATCCCTGCCCGATTCGAAACCATGTTTGAAGGCCTGGATCACGACCCAACGACACGTCAGCTGATCGCCGCCCACATGGCGGTTGAGCAAGTCGAAGCGCTCCGCGCAGAAGGCGTCAACGCCTTTCATTTCTACACCCTAAACCGCGCAGACCTCTCGTTTGCGGTCTGCCATGCCTTAGGTGTACGGGGACACGCATGACCCGAAGTGAACGCATCGCGTGGCTCGAGCAAGCCATTCAGTCCCAGATCGTCTTGTTAGATGGTGCAATGGGAACAATGATCCAAGCCGCCAGTCTTGGCGAATCCGACTATCGGGGCGAACGCTTTGCAGACTTCGCACGAGACCTGAAGGGCAACAATGACCTCCTAACACTCACCCAGCCCGCGCTCATTGCTGGGATTCATACCGCCTATATCGAGGCGGGCTGCCAAATTATTGAAACCAATACCTTCAATGCAAACGCCCCCTCCATGGCAGATTACGGCATGGAAGATCTGGTGTCTGAGCTCAACTTTGAGGCAGCTCGGCTCGCGCGACAGGCGGCGGATGCACAGGAATCGCCGGATCACCCCATTGTCATTGCCGGCGTCTTGGGCCCGACCAATCGTACCGCCTCAATCAGCCCAGACGTGAATGATCCCGGGGCTCGGAATATCCGGTTTGCGGACTTAGTGGCCACCTATGTGGAGGCGACACAGGCGCTCCTCGAGGGTGGTGCCGACTTAATTTTGGTCGAAACCATCTTCGACACACTCAATGCCAAGGCCGCTCTCTACGCGATTGATCAGGTCTCAGAGGCGCGTGACGAAGTCATCCGGATTATGATTTCTGGCACCATTACCGACGCGTCTGGACGCACGCTGTCTGGGCAAACAACAGAAGCGTTTTGGTTCAGTGTTCGGCATGCCAAGCCGCTTTCTGTTGGGCTAAATTGCGCGCTTGGACCGAAAGAATTGCGTCCATTCCTGGTTGATCTCTCTCGCATCGCAGACGTTCCAGTTTCTGCACACCCCAACGCCGGACTGCCAAACCAATTTGGCGAATACGACCTTGATGCGGTCGCGATGGCGGAAATCTGCGCAGACTATGCGCACGCTGGACTGGTCAACATCATCGGTGGATGCTGCGGCACCACCCCTGAGCATATCCGACAAATCCGAGCGCGGATTCAGGGTGTGGCTGCACGCACGCCCCCCACACAGGAGCCCGTCTTACGATTAAGTGGACTCGAGCCCTTTGTTGGCGATACCACCACAGGGTTTATTAATGTCGGCGAGCGCACCAATGTCACTGGGAGTGCGCTCTTTAAGCGGCTAATCGTCAACGGTGACTTTGATCAAGCGCTCGATGTGGCACGCCAGCAGGTTGAGAACGGGGCTCAAATCATCGACATCAACATGGATGAGGGGATGCTGGATTCTCAGCAGGCCATGGTTACCTTCCTCAATTTGATTGCCTCAGAACCCGATATTTCCCGCGTTCCGGTGATGCTCGATTCATCCAAGTGGGACATTCTTGAAGCGGGCATGCAATGCGTCCAAGGCAAGGGCATCGTCAACTCGATTTCCTTGAAAGAAGGTGAGGAGGCATTCCTGCGGCAAGCCCGACGAATTCGGCGTTACGGGTTTGCCGTGGTGGTCATGGCCTTCGATGAGTCAGGCCAAGCGGACACACTAGCGCGAAAGGTCGAAATCTGCGCACGCTCCTATCGGCTACTGGTTGACACTGTCGGATTCCCCCCTGAAGACATTATTTTCGATCCAAACGTGTTTGCGGTCGCCACTGGCATCGAAGAACACAATCGTTACGCACTCGATTTTATCGAGGCCTGTGGTGCGATCCGGACACAATGTCCCTACGTGTCTCTGTCTGGTGGCATTTCTAACGTGTCCTTTTCGTTTCGGGGCAATAACCCAGTGCGTGAAGCGATGCACGCCGTGTTTCTCTACCACGCCATCAAAAATGGCCTCAACATGGGGATTGTCAACGCCGGTCAGCTCGAGATTTATGAAGAAATCCCCAGCGAGCTCAGAACGCTGGTCGAAGATGTCATCCTAAATCGCACCCCGGAAGCCACTGAGGCGCTCGTGGATGCCGCACCGAACTATCTGGGATCCGGACGTGACGTTGAAGAGGCTATCGAGGAATGGCGCAGTTGGCCGGTGAATGAGCGCCTACGGCATGCGCTTGTTAAAGGAATCGATGCCTATGTCGTTGAGGATACAGAAGCGGCACGCTGTGCAGCCAATGAGCCGCTCAGCGTGATTGAAGGCCCTCTAATGGCAGGGATGAACACCGTTGGTGACCTCTTTGGCGAGGGTAAGATGTTTTTGCCACAGGTGGTCAAGTCCGCCCGAGTGATGAAAAAAGCAGTGGCTCACCTTGTGCCCTTTATCGAAGCCGCACAACGCGCCGACGGGAAGGCCCCCACCAATAATGGCGTGATTATCATGGCCACGGTCAAAGGCGATGTGCATGACATAGGCAAAAACATCGTGGGCGTGGTCCTTCAGTGCAACAACTTTAAGGTGATCGATCTCGGGGTCATGGTGCCCACACAGAAGATC
>RFUY01000003.1 GCA_009922705.1 Gammaproteobacteria bacterium | reverse complement strand
GCGCGACAGCTCGGTGATGCCATCGAAGCGACGCTTGATGTGCTGTGCGCCCTCGATCGAGAGACCTTGCTTCAGACTCGTTATGACAAGCTCATGGCCATCGGTGTCGCGCGCGCTTGATCATCTTCTAAGACCACACTGGCCAGTTGACACTGGCACGGTGCATTTGATGGTCAGCGGTGGGGCCGATTCCATGGCCCTGTTGTGCCTTGTGCAGGCGTATCAAGAGACTCATCCACGGACCATCATTGTCCACCATTGCCATCACGGTGTGCATCCTGACGCCAATGCCTGGGCATTGCTCGTAGAGAAAGCGGCTCGAAAGCGGAACTGGACCTTCCACTGTCATCCGCTTGACCTGACGCTTGGCCCAGACTTCGAGGCCACAGCGCGTGAGGCGCGCTATGCGGCGATTCGACCTCATGTTCGCGAGCATGACGTTGTCATGACAGCGCATCATCAAGACGATCAACTGGAGACCTTGTGTCTGCGGCTTGCCCAAGGCACTGGGCTGATTGGTCTCACAGGGATGCCGATGTCTCGGACATTTGGAGCGGGACGCTTGGTCCGTCCTTTTTTAGATCTCACACGGGGCCAATTGCGGCATGAGTGCACGATTCGGAATGAACCCTTTGTGGATGATCCGAGCAACCTCGATGTCAGGTACCGACGAAATCTCGTCCGCTTACATCTGTTGCCGAGGTTGGTCCGGCTAGCGCCACAGGCGCGGACAGAATTACTCGCGCTTCGGCGAATCGCCCTTGGCGAGGTCGAGCGGATACGGGGTCGCCTGCAGCCGTATGTGCCCGATCAAGAGACGCTCGTGGTCCCACTGGCGAGCGAGCCCGAGTTGATCGCCTGGCAAGTTCGGTTTTGGTGTCATGCGCATGGGTGGTATGCACCACCCACCGCGATGTTGTCTGAATTTTCCCGTCAATGCTGTGACGCTGAGCCAGATCGCCAACCTGAAATTCGCCTGACCGCGCAGGTCAGCCTTCGAGCGTGGTCTGGACGCTTGTGGTGGGTCTGCACCTCGGAGGAGCGGTTAGATGAAAGGGTGGAGCGACTGCGCCTCGAGCCAAACACACCAAAGTCATTGCACTTAAAAGGGGGTGTCTTATCGCTCGATCCCGGCCCGATCGGGGAGCAGTTGACGGTCTTTCAAGGCGTGACAGGGCGAAGCTTTCGGCTCGCTCGAAATCGACCGCAATACAGTCTGAAGCAACTGGCACAACACCTCGGTGTGCCACCCTGGTGCCGCAGTGTGTGGCCATTGATTACCAGCAAGGATATTGTCATAGGCTGGGGCCCCCGTGATGCGCGTGAGCACAGTTTGATTCCGCACCCGCTCAGTTGGCAGTGGATCGCTGAGCCTAGGAAAAGCGATGGATCCGCTGTATCCTAATCGCCCATCCCAGTTACCAATTTGGCAACCGCTTGGGGTTGCTCAGAATCAGAAGGATCTAAGGTCAACATGAGTCGTTTCGTGTTTGTGACCGGTGGGGTGGTGTCGTCGCTCGGGAAGGGTATAGCGGCAGCGTCTCTCGGAGCTATTTTGGAAGCACGCGGACTCCGCGTGACCATGTTGAAATTGGATCCCTACATCAACGTAGATCCTGGAACCATGAGTCCGTTCCAGCACGGCGAAGTGTTTGTCACGGAAGATGGCGCAGAGACGGATTTGGACCTCGGTCATTACGAGCGTTTTATCCGGACTCGCATGACCAAAGCCAATAACTTTACCGCCGGTCGCGTGTATGAGGATGTACTGCGCAAAGAGCGGCGCGGCGATTATCTCGGCGGCACGGTTCAAGTCATCCCACACATCACGGATGAGATAAAGCACAAAATTATTCAAGGTGCAGGAGACAGCGATGTCGCGATTGTGGAAATCGGCGGCACTGTCGGTGACATCGAATCCCTCCCGTTTCTTGAGGCTGTCCGGCAATTACGCCAAGAGTTGGTTAACCGGACGCTATTGATCCACCTCACGTTGGTTCCCTACATCGCGACCGCAGGTGAAACCAAGACTAAGCCCACGCAGCACTCGGTGAAGGAATTGCGTTCGATCGGCTTGCAGCCTGATGTGTTGCTCTGCCGATCCGATCACGACATTGATCTCTCCAGTCGTCGGAAAATAGCGCTCTTTACCAACGTCGAAGAACGCGCAGTGATTCCGCTGCGGGACGCAGACACGATTTATCGCATCCCGATCATGTTGCATGAGCGAGGCCTCGATGAGTTCGTCGTCAGCAAGCTTGATCTTGACTGCAGCCCTGCTGATTTGACCGAATGGGTTCGCGTCGTGGATGCACACTTAAATCCGCTGAAGACCATTGAGATTGCCATGGTCGGCAAGTACATGGATCTATTGGATGCCTACAAGTCCTTGATCGAGGCGGTTCAACATGCCGGAATCCAAACGCGGACGCGGATCCAGTTTCGCTATATTGATTCTGAGGACATTGAAAAGCGTGGACTGTCGATCTTAGACGGTGTCGATGCAATTTTGGTCCCCGGTGGATTTGGCGAGCGTGGAATCGAGGGAAAAATCGCCGCGGTCTGTCACGCGCGTGAGAACAAGATTCCTTACCTTGGGATCTGCCTCGGGATGCAAGTGGCCGTCATTGAGTTTGCACGCCACGTAGCGGGTCTTGATGGCGCCACCAGTAGCGAGTTTGCGCCACAGGCAGAGCACCCAGTGATTGCACTGATCACTGAGTGGACCCGGGCTGATGGGACGCGAGAAACGCGGGACCAAGCGGCGGATTTGGGTGGGACCATGCGGTTAGGGGCTCAAGACTGTCGTTTAACGCCGGGTTCAAGAGTGGCTGAAATCTATGGGGTTGATGTGGTCTCTGAGCGACATCGCCACCGCTGGGAATTCAATAACGCCTATTTAACGCGTCTCACCGAGGCGGGCTTGGTGATCGCTGGACGGTCTCTGGACGACAGTTTGGTCGAGGTTGTTGAAGTGGCGGATCATCCTTGGTTTGTTGGTTGCCAATTTCATCCTGAGTTCACCTCAACGCCTCGCGATGGACATCCCTTGTTCACCAGTTACGTCGAAGCGGCGCTGGCCTATGCCAAGAGCGGCGCCAAGGAGCACTTATTCTAATGCAGTCGAGTTTGCAGATTGGTGGCGCGCCCTGTAGCAATGAGGCGCCCATGATGCTGTTTGGCGGCATGAATGTCCTCGAGTCAAAGGCGCTCGCGATGGAGATCTGTGCGCATTACGTCGAGGTTTGCCAGCGGTTACAGATCCCTCTGGTCTTTAAGGCGAGCTTTGACAAAGCGAATCGCTCAAGCATTCGGAGTTACCGTGGACCGGGGTTGGCGCAAGGGCTCGCTTGGCTTGCTGACATCAAATCCCGATTCGGGGTACCGATCATTACCGATGTGCATGAAGTGGAGCAGGCGGCACCGGCGGCAGAGGTTGCAGACGTGCTCCAGTTACCCGCTTTTTTATCTCGGCAGACAGACTTGGTCGTTGCGATGGCAAAGACCGGGGCGATTATCAATGTCAAAAAGGCACAGTTTCTTGCCCCACAAGAGATGCGTCACATCTTGCAAAAGTGTGCTGAGGCGGGAAACGACCGGGTCATGTTGTGTGAGCGTGGGACGAGTTTTGGATACAACAATCTGGTTGTCGATATGCTCGGATTTGGGCTGATGAAGGCGTTCCATGTGCCGGTGATTTTTGATGTCACGCACGCCTTACAGAAGCCTGGTGCCCGCGCAGACTCCGCTGATGGACGCCGCAGTCAGGTGCTCGATCTGGCGCGATCTGGCATGGCCGTCGGCCTCGCGGGGCTGTTCCTTGAAGCGCATCCTGACCCTGATCGCGCATTGTGTGATGGCCCATCGGCACTTCCGTTGGCAAAGCTCGAGCCCTTTCTGACGCAAGTAAAGGCCATCGATCAGCTTGTAAAATCTTTTGACACCCTGGAGACAGACGGCGTATGACACGAATTACCCACATCATCGGGCGGGAGATTATGGACTCTCGCGGCAACCCAACGGTCGAGGCGGAAGTGACGCTGGCATCCGGGGCCGTGGGCGTCGCTTGTGCGCCATCGGGCGCATCAACGGGGTCGCGTGAAGCGCTGGAGCTTCGAGATCAAGATCCTGCACGCTATTTAGGGAAAGGTGTGTTACGTGCGGTCAGCCACGTGAATGGTGTGATTGCGACCCGACTGATTGGTGAAAATGCGCATGATCAAGCCGGAATCGACGCTGCATTGATCGCCTTAGATGGCACTGCGAATAAGGATGCCTTAGGGGCAAATGCACTGCTTGCGGTGTCTTTGGCGGTTGCCAAGGCGGCCGCCGCCGATCAAGGCATTCCTCTCTTTCAGCACATTGCAGCGCTGCACCAGCCGACTGAGCAAGGCCTGTTACCGGTCCCGATGATGAATATCATCAATGGCGGTGAGCATGCCGATAATAACGTGGACATCCAAGAATTTATGATTCAGCCGGTGTCAGCGACGTCCTTTGCGGAAGCACTGCGAATGGGTGCCGAAGTGTTCCACAGTTTAAAAGCAGTCCTGAAATCGCAAGGGTACAGCACGGCGGTCGGCGACGAGGGTGGTTTTGCGCCAAATTTGCCCAGTAATGAGGCCGCACTCGCAGTGATTGAACAGGCTGTTGCACGGGCAGGGTATCAATTGGGCAAAGACATCACCTTGGCACTGGATTGTGCCGCGAGTGAATTTTACCACGATGGGGTCTATGTCTTAGCCGGTGAGAACCGCCGGTTTACCTCTGCTGAATTTACCGCGTACTTGGTCGACCTCTGTGCGCGCTATCCGATCACCTCGATCGAAGACGGGATGCATGAAAGTGATTGGGCAGGCTGGGCACAGCTCACTGACGCCTTGGGGTCGCGTTGTCAGTTGGTGGGTGATGATCTCTTTGTGACAAACACCGAGATTTTGACGCGTGGGATTCAAGAGGGTATTGCAAACTCGATTTTGATTAAATTCAATCAGATCGGGACGCTTTCTGAGACATTATCTGCGGTGAAAATGGCGCAAACGGCCGGGTATACCGCAGTGATTTCGCACCGTTCTGGCGAGACTGAGGACACCACCATTGCGGATCTTGCGGTGGGGACTGCAGCGGGACAAATCAAAACCGGTTCACTGTGCCGCTCTGATCGTGTCGCGAAGTACAACCAACTGTTGCGGATCGAAGCCGCTCTCGGAGACGTTGCCCGCTATCCTGGTCGGTCGGCGATCTTTGGACAGGGACCATGCGCGGCCGACTGATTTTAGCCGTCTTGGCGATGTTGCTCGCGCTCTCCCAATATCAGTTATGGGTTGGCACCGGGTCGCTCGCCGAAGTCCAGCGATTGCGGGACGAGCTCGGACGGCAAGCCCTTGAGAATGAGCGACTCGCCAGTCGTAACGCGGAGCTTGCGAAAGAGGTCCATGCCATCAAGACGGATCCTCAGGCGATTGAAGAACTGCTTCGTTCGCGGTTTGGCTATGTGCGAGACGGCGAGACGTTTATCCGTCTGATCCCAAAGGCTGATCAGACGCATGACTAATCGGTTGCATGCCATCGTGCCTGCTGGAGGGCGTGGGCAGCGTTTTGGTGGACAAATTCCAAAGCAATATTTGGAGGTTGCCGGTCGAGCTGTCCTCTCGCATGTGCTAAGACGTCTATTACACGCATCTCCGCTGACATGGATTGTGGTGCCGATTGCACAGGGTGATCAGCGGTTTCAGGAGTTACCTGAGGCGTCGGAGTCCAGAATATTAACGGTCGACGGTGGTGCTGAACGTGCGTTAAGCGTGCTCTCCGGACTCGCTGGTCTCCGGGCTGCCGGGGCCGATCCAGAGGATTGGGTCTTGGTGCATGATGCTGCTCGTCCATTACTCACCACAACTGAGATTTTTGCGCTGATTGAGGCGATCGAGGCCCCTGACTGCCCAGGCGTTGTTCTCGCTGTGCCGGCCGCAGATACCTTGAAGTATGTGGATCATGACCTCCGCCTCGATGATGCTGCAGACGGTGTCATTGGCCGCACACTGAGCCGCGATGGCATTTGGCATGCAATGACGCCTCAAGCCTTCCGACTTGAAATACTGGAACAGGCCATCGCACAGGCATTAAGCGCCGGATCATCGGTCACAGATGAGTCCTCTGCAGTCGAAGCGCTCGGTGTTTCGCCGTGGTTGATTCGGGGGCGTCGCTCAAACATCAAATTAACGTATCCTGAAGACATCGAACTTGTGGATGCGATCTTGCGCCAACGCGCCACTCAGGAGGCTTGATGATGCTGCGAATCGGCCAAGGCTTTGATATTCACCGACTTGAATCCGGCGAAGGGCTCACCCTTGGCGGATTGTGGATTCCTTGCGATTTCCGAGTCATTGCGCATTCGGATGGCGACGTTGTCTTGCATGCGGTGATGGATGCCATGCTGGGCGCCCTGGCGCTTGGCGATATCGGCGCGTTGTTCCCAGATACCGACCCGCGCTACCAAGGCGCTGACAGCGCAGCCTTGACTCGCATTGTGCGGGATCGCTGTTGTCATCAAGGCTATGTCGTGGGTAATTTAGACCTTACAATTTTGTGTGAGCGTCCAAAAATCAGTCCCTACCGGGACGCCATGCGTGAGGTCATCGCACAAGTCTTGGAGATTGCTGTGGATCGGATTTCGGTGAAGGCGACAACCTGCGAACAGCTTGGCGCCATTGGCCGGCGTGAAGGTCTTGCAGTGCAGGCCACTGTTTTGATGTTGGCGCACGCCTAATGTTGTGGGGTCAACGTCCAATCGACTGGCACCAGTTGCCAGCGCTATACCCACCGACACAAATCCAAGGGATTTATCGTGCAGATCCTCAGGCGTTTATTGTCGAGGAGGATCTTGGGGTTGAGCCGAGTGGGTCTGGCGAACATTGGTGGCTGTGGATTGAAAAGATTGGGCTGACCACCGAAGAGGTGATTCATCGCTTATCGAATACCTGGGGGATCAAACCGGCCTTATTTGGGTATGCGGGAAAGAAAGACCGGTTGGCCGTAGCACGGCAGTGGATCAGTTGTCCGATTGAGGCGAAGCCGCAGTTGGGGGGTGTTGGTGTCGGCCTCGAAATTCTGGCGATTCATCGGGATGCGCAAAAGATTCGCGTCGGTCAATTACATGGGAATCGCTTCCAAATACGCATTGATGCCATCACCGGGCTTGAAGCGCTTCCTGAACGGCTCGCATTAATTACCCGGTCTGGAATTCCGAACTACTTTGGGCCGCAGCGGTTTGGCCGCGAAGGGCAAACGCTCGAGCGCGTGCGTCAATTAAGTCAACGCGATCCTGAGGGGAGGCGCCGTTTACGGCATAATCAGTCGATGCTCGCTTCGGCAGCGCGTGGCGCTGGATTCAATGCGATCGTTGCAGAACACCTCGATCAGGGCACCCTAGACACCGTGCAATGCGGGGCTGTGCTCCAGCGTCCCGGAGACTTGCGAGAGCAGGTGGTCTGTCAGGAGACACTGCTTGAATGGAGTGCACGCGTCGAGGCGCGTGACGCGGTATTAACTGGCGCACTCTTTGGACGGCGATGTCTCTCACGACACGCGGTGTTTGCCATGGAGCAGGGGATTCAGGACGCAGACCCATTAGGGCGCTGGTTACTCGGTATTTTCCCCTATGAGAAACGGCGTGCATTAAGAGTCTGGCCCAGTGATTTAGATTGGCAGGTGATCGATGAGGCCCTAACCCTCCGCTTTACGCTCCCAAAAGGGAGCTTTGCGACCGCCGTCTTGAAAGAAATTGGTGCGATAGGAATCGACGATGCATGCCTTGATCAGTGATCGTGGTCGGGAACGACTGGTTGAGCTGCTTGGTGATCAAGGTATCAACGATGTGTTCGTGCTTGATGCCTTTCGACGGGTCCCTCGGCATCTTTTTGTCGATCCTGCGGTGCGAGATTCAGCCTACTTGGATGTCACGCTGCCACTAGGGTATCAGCAAACCCTCTCACAACCCTCGGTCGTTGCTCGCATGTTGGAATGCGTGCGAGGAGGGCGGGCATTGTCTCGCGTGCTGGAGATCGGTGCCGGCAGTGGGTTTCAGACAGCGCTTTTGTGTTTTCTTGCTGAGCAGGTCTTTGCCATTGAGCGGATCGCTCCGCTTGCGAAGGCGGCCCGTGAGCGACTCGATCAACTTGAGTTAGAGAATGCGGTGATTAAACATGGGGATGGATTGCTTGGTTGGCCAGCGTTTGCACCCTTTGACGCGATTATCATGGCGGCGTGTCCAGAAGAAGTGCCTGAGACTGTCTTTGACCAATTGGCAGTCGGTGGTCGTCTGATTGCGCCGGTCGGCCGGGGCGCGAATCAAGCCTTAACACTGTTTTTGAAAACAGAAGCCGGGTTGGAGTCTCGGGTCATCGAAACCGCGTTTTTTGTCCCCGCAATCGGTGGGGTTGCATGACGGCGCTCGGGATATTTTTACGGGGTCTCGCAATGGGGGCTGCTGATGCAGTGCCCGGAGTCTCGGGTGGCACAATCGCGTTTTTGACGGGGATTTATGGGCGCTGGCTCGCGGTCTTGACGGCGCTCCATCCGCGGTGCCTTCGGTGGCTAATACACGGACAATGGGCCACGCTCTGGCGGGCGCTCGATGGTGGTTTCGTCCTGCCTTTAGTGTGTGGCATTGCCGTCTCGTTAGTGAGTGTGGCACACCTGATTACCTATGGTCTGGACGCGTGGCCTGAGCGCATCTGGGGGCTATTTTTTGGACTGGTGATCGCCATGGGCGCCGGGTTGTTGCAGCACATTCGTGCACGCTGGCAACTCAGTCATGTGCTTTGGTTTTTGGCAGGCTTACTTGGGTCTGCATTACTTGCATTGCTGCAACCCGTCACGATCGCACTCGCCTGGTGGGGGTGGCCACTCGCGGGTGCTTTGGCGTTATCAGCGATGCTGTTACCGGGGATTTCAGGAAGTTTTCTGTTGGTGTTGATTGGCGCCTACCCTGGGCTCATGCGTGCGGTCACCATCCCTGAGTGGACAACGCTGGGACTCTTTGCGCTTGGCGGCCTGTGCGGCCTAATTGCCATGGCTCATCTGTTACGCTGGATTTTTGCGCGCGCAGAGCTGAGTGTTATGAGTCTGTTGACCGGTGTGGTCTTCGGTGCCCTCGTCCGAATTTGGCCCTGGCAGTCTGTTGATGCTGTGGGTGGACTGATGCTCGAGTTACCCACGAGCACAACCTGGCTGACGCCATTGATCTGGAGTCTGATCGGGCTCGGTGGCGGTCTCGCACTGCTGCGTGTCAACCGTCAAATGGAGCAGTCCTAATGGACGTCCGCCCCATCCTGATTACGCTGATTGTCCTCAGCGGCTGCACAGCGCCGTATCAGGTGCCAACTGACGAACGGGGCAGTCAACAAGTGCGCGTCCCGGTTAAACAGACGCAACTCTCCACGGCACAGTTTGATCCCGCCGAACCCGGGTCGACCTATGTGGTGCAACGAGGGGATACCTTGTTCGGGATTGCGTGGCGGTTTGAGCAGGACCCAATCATCCTGGCCCGTCGCAATGGGATTGAAGGGGACTTGATTCAGCCTGGGGACGTCTTGGCCTTGCGCGGACCAGTCCCCGAGCGGGCAAAGGCAGTACCGGCGCCAAGTGCTGAACGCCCCGTGATTCAGGTGGAGACAATCCGCCGTGCACCGCCTGTTAAGGCGCCGTCGCCGCAACCCCCTGCAACCAAACCGAGCCCCTCACCCGCACCATCGGTCGCTAAATCGATCGCCAAACCGGCCGTGACAGCGGATCCGATGCCTGCCGCCTCGGGATGGCAGTGGCCTGTGGGTGGTCCAATTCTGGCCAAGTTTTCCACCGAAACTCGGTTTAGCCGTGCCTTACAACTCGGCGGCGAGCGCGGCTCACCGGTGCGTGCCGCGGCCTCTGGGCGAGTTGTCTATGCCGGTGATGGCTTGGTTGGCTTTGGCAACCTAGTCATTTTAAGCCACCCAGACAACTACTTATCGGCCTACGGACATAACGACGCCATCACTGTCGCGGTTGGGCAATCGGTCACGCAGGGAGCGGTCATTGCACGACTTGGCTCAACCGGAACAGATACTGTGAAACTGCACTTTGAGGTGCGGAAGGATGGAACCCCCATCGATCCAATGAAGTTATTGCCGAACCGCTAACTGGCCTTCGGTCCGACGTGCGCAGGGCAACAGGTCACGTAGGCTACCCCTGTATTGACAGGAGGCAAGACATGGATTCATTAGCAGGGACACCCTACCTCGCTCAATTGGCCGAAGTGGCACTACTCGACGCGGCTTCAGAAAAAACGCTGGCAAGACAGGTGCAAGCGGGGGACGAGGGGGCAAAGGCGCGTTTTATTCAGGCAAATCTGCGCTTGGTTGTCAGTATCGCAGGGCGATATCGGGGCCGTGGTGTGGATGTTGCCGACCTTGTGGAAGAAGGGAATCTCGGGTTGATTCGTGCTGTCGAAAAGTTTGATCCCGAATTAGGGTATCGATTTTCGACCTATGCCGCCTGGTGGATTAAGCAAGCCGTGGAGCGGGCGCTCTACACTCAGAATCGGATGATTCGGGTACCCCTGCATCGTGTTCGAGAGCAGTTTCAGGGTGCGGACACTGGACGCGGTCCGGGGCATGTTCCGCAAGCCTCCCGGCTACTGAGTCCTCGCGATGCTTGCATTTCTTTAGACGCGCATGAGACCGATGGCGGTTACTTCGCAGCAGCGCTGGTCGACACCAGCACACCCTCTCCAGAAGAGGCCTTACTGGCCTCAGCACAACAGCACCAAGTCCGGGGCTGGCTGTCGGCGTTGACACCGATGGAACGCGAGGTGATCACGCGACGTTTTGGGCTGGGGACGGATGATCCAGAAACACTCGAGGCAATTGGTCGTGACTACCAGTTCACCAAAGAACGCGTGAGACAGATTCAGTTAACAGCGATGGCTAAACTGCGACTGGTCGCGACCGAGGTTCCGCATTAACCCCGGTCTAAATACTGCAGCTTGTCCGGCACGCCATCCCAGTCTTCGGCGTCCGGCAACCCCTCTTTTTTTTCGGTAATATTGGGCCAAATCTCTGATAGTTCAGCATTTAGTGCTAAAAAATGGTGCTGGGCGGCAGGGAGTTCATCTTCAGAGACAATGGCTTCTGCTGGGCACTCCGGCTCACAGAGCGCACAGTCGATGCATTCGTCTGGGTTAATCGCTAAAAAGTTGGGGCCTTCGTAAAAACAATCAACGGGGCACACCTCGACACAGTCAGTGTATTTGCACTTGATGCAGTTATCAGTCACGACAAACGTCATGGGCAGTCTCCTTCAATCGGCATGAATAATAGGGATCGAGCCGGGCAACGCCAAGTGCGGGCGGCATCTTTTCTTAGCACGTTGCGTAGGGCAGCCCTTGGCTTACTCGAGGCGTGCTTTGGCGTCCACAATCAACTGCTCGAGGACACTCCAGGCCGCTTTTGGTGAGAGATCCTCAATATCAATGCGTGCTAACGCAGCGATGAGTGGATCAGGGGCGACCGCAAAGAGATCGGCTTGCTTGTGTTGCGGCGTGCTCACCATCTCATGTTCAAGCTTTGCGAGATAGGCTTGGGCCCGGCCAATGACGGCATCCGGCACACCCGCGCGACGCGCGACATGCAGGCCGTAGCTCCGAGACGTCGGTCCGGCGAGGACCTGGTGCAAGAACACAATCGTGTCACCGGCAACGGTCGCGGAGAGGTGAAGATTTCCGACGCCTGAGTGCGTCTCAGGTAGTTGGGTTAACTCAAAGTAATGTGTCGCGAAGAGCGTAAAAGCCCCACGCTCAGCCAGAGCTTGTGCGCTCGCCCATGCCAGTGCGAGGCCATCATAGGTCGATGTACCGCGACCGACTTCGTCCATTAACACCAGACTCGCAGGGGTGGCATGGGACAAGATCGCGGCCGTTTCTGTCATTTCCACCATGAATGTTGAGCGACCACCGGCCAGATCGTCACTGGCGCCGATTCGCGTGAATAGACGGTCAAGTGGTCCAATCGCGGCCGAGGTGGCGGGCACGAAAGAGCCCATTCGTGCCAACAAGGCGATCAACGCCGTTTGTCGCATGAATGTCGACTTTCCACCCATATTTGGGCCGGTGATCAGTTGCATGGATTGGGTCGCGGTCAAGCTGACATCATTTGGAACGAAGGGGTCTCGACTTTTGATCTCAACCACCGGGTGGCGTCCTCCACGAATCTGGATTTCAGGCGCATCCAGTAGGACTGGGGCCACCCACTGATGTCGGAGTGCTGTGTCTGCCAGTGCGACCAATACATCCAATTCGGCGATGCTACTGGCCAGTGCAGAGAGTGTGGAAAGGGCTGTCTGCAAGGGGTCAAAGAGCGCCGTGTACAGGCTTTTCTCTCGCGTCAATGCACGGCTCTCTGCCGACAATGCCTGGTCTTCAAATTGCTTCAGGGCGGCCGTTGTGAACCGCTCCGCATTTTTCAGTGACTGGCGACGAATAAAGGTCTCGGGCAAGGCTGCACCGGCAAGTTGTGCCACACTGATTTCGAAGTAGTACCCATGGACACGGTTATAGCCAAGCTTCAGGGTCGGCAGTTGGCTTTCAAGCCGAGCCTCGGCTTCAAGATCGCGCAGTGTTTGATCGGCATCGCGCGAGAAACCGCGCAATCGATCTAACTCGGGGTCAAACCCGTCACGGATCACTCCGCCATCGCGGATCAGCACCGGCGGCTCGTCAACCAACGCGAGTTGCAGGAGGTGACAGAGTTCCGGATGTGGATCCAGTGTGGGCCGCATGCGGTCAAAGGATGGGTCCTCTGGAAGCAGGGAAGTCAACTCAGGAAGCCCCTCGAGGCTGGCGCGAATCCGCGTTAAATCGCGTGGTCGAGCGCTGCCTAATGCAATGCGCGCCAAGACACGTTCAAGGTCTCCGATGCCTTTGAGTTTGCGTTGTACGCTGGGAAGAGAGGCGTCAGCACACAGCGCTGAAATCATTGCCAGTCTGCGCGCTGGTTCCGAATTTTCGCGGTAGGGCTCTGTGATCCAACGCCCCAGCATCCGCGAACCCATGGGCGTTTGGGTTACATCGATCACCTCCCACAGTGAGCCGTCGCGCGTGCCACGCAGCGTCTCTAATAATTCCAAGTTTCGGATTGTGGCGCGGTCGAGACCAACATGCTGCTGTGTCTGAATCCAGGTCGGTCGTTTCAGGTGAGTTAGCGCCGTGCGCTGCGTGTCATGCAAGTAAGTTAACAGTGCCGCCAGACTTCCTTGCAGCGCTGGGCTGGCATCTCCAAATCCCAAGCCGTTGGGGTCACCGACCCCATAGGTACGGTCCAATTCCCGCAACAAGTTTTCAGCACTGAAATGCCAGGGTGCTGCGACTTGTGGGGGCTTGTCGAGTTCAGGGACTTGCATACCCTCTGTCACGAGCACGTCAGCCGGTCGGTAGCGCGCAAGGACAGCCCCAAGGTCAGCACCCGACAGTGCATCATAGACGTGAATCTCACCAAGGCTGACAGACCCAAAGGCGACGCCGAACGTTGCGTTCGTTGCACAGATCGCAGCAACCCATAGATCACGATTTGGATCGCTCAGACCCTCCTCAACGACCGTCCCTGGGGTCAGAATTCGGCTGACTTCGCGACGCATCGGCCCCTTTGTTTCGCCAGGAACGCCCACTTGCTCGCACACAACAATCGCATGTCCTGCGCGTAGCAGACGCGCCTGATAATTTTCGGCGGCATGATGAGGGACCCCTGCCATCGGGATGGGTTCACCCGCTGACTGACCGCGTTGTGTCAGGGTGATGTCTAACACCTGTGCGGCGATCTCTGCGTCGCGATAAAACAACTCATAGAAGTCACCCATCCGATAGAACACCAATTGGGTGGGGTACTCAGCCTTGATCGCCAAATACTGCTGCATCATTGGGGTGTGTTCTGCGGCGGCGCTCATTTCAGGGGCTCAGAACTCGACAGGCAGTGCTCGGCATCGACAAGGACATAGGTGCTCACTGTTCCAGTGTTTGGCAATCAAGGCATTGATCTTGGAATCGGATGCTAGCAATCTTGACGTCGAGTTTCTTCCTCTTTCGCGATTTGGTAACGCGCGTCTGAACAGTTGCAGGCGAGGGTTCTGCGACATCATGGCCGACTTGGATTAAGGAGATGCGATGCACTGGGTGCCAGCAGAACTGCATGTCAGCGTTGAACGAGTCGCGACGCAGTTGAGTGACCGCGACGAGTCCTTAGCGGTGGCAGAGAGTTGCACCGGTGGCTTGCTGGGAGCGGTCTGTACACAGCCAGCTGGAGCATCTCGCTGGTTTTTGGGCGGCATTATCGCGTATGCCAACGCGGTGAAGCATGCACAACTGGGGATTTCCTTGGCCCTGATCGATCAGGTAGGGGCTGTCAGTGAGCCGGTGGCTTGCCAGATGGCAGACGGTGTTCGCCGTCGATTTGACGCCTCTTATGGCATTGGGATCACAGGCATCGCAGGGCCAGAGGGGGGAACACCGGGTAAGCCTGTAGGTCTCGTTTGGATCGCAACCGCATCACGCTCTGGCCAGGATGCCCGCGCCTATCAATTTTCAGGGGATCGCGACACGGTTCGCCAACAAGCCGTCGCGGCCGCACTGGAACAACTCCTGGAGTGCATGCGCGCTTGAGATTCCGGAAACAACCCCACATTTTGCAGTGCGCCCGTCGCGCTGTGTGCTGTGACTGGCTATAATTCGCTGTTAACCAATCCAGAGGAAGGTCACTCATGCCCATCTACGAATATCGTTGTGCCGATTGCCACGCGACTCATGATGCGCTCCAAAAACTGTCAGATGCGCCCCTAGTGGACTGTCCGCAATGCGGTGCTCCGGCGCTTAAGAAACAACTAACCGCCGCCGGGTTCCGCCTCAGTGGCGGCGGTTGGTACGAAACCGACTTTAAGACAGGTGATAAGAAAAAGAACTTGGCCGGCGATGGTGCCGCTAAAGCGGATGCGCCCCCCACGAAGACTGAGGCAAAACCAGAGTCGAAACCGACGAAAACTGAATCAGCCGCCTAAGGCTGCCGAGCAAGGAAATCTCATGCGTACCCACTATTGCGGTGAACTCACCGAAACCCAGTTAGAAGCCACCGTCACAGTCTGTGGCTGGGTCCATCGTCGTCGAGATCATGGGGGCGTCATTTTTCTTGATTTACGTGATCGTCAGGGCATTTTGCAGGTGGTTGTCGATCCCGATACGCCCGAAGCATTTGCGACCGCAGATCGAGCCCGCAATGAGTGGGTGATGCAAATCACTGGGCGTGTCCGTAAGCGCCCAGCGGGCACTGAAAATCCAGAGATGCCAACGGGGCAAATCGAACTGTTAGGCAAGACCGTTGTTGTGCTGAATCAGGCAGATACGCCACCGTTTCAATTGGACGAGCACGCAAAGGTTGGCGAAGAGGTTCGCTTGAAGCATCGCTACCTCGACCTTCGCCGTCCGGAGATGCTGTCGAGTTTGATGCTGCGCTCACGGGTCACCACCTTTGTGCGGAATTTCCTTGCGCAACATGGATTTGTCGATACTGAGACGCCGATCTTGACGCGAGCAACCCCTGAAGGTGCTCGGGATTATCTGGTGCCATCACGTGTGCACAAAGGAGAATTTTTTGCGCTCCCGCAATCACCGCAATTGTTTAAGCAACTCTTGATGGTGGCAGGGCTGGATCGCTACTTTCAGATTGCAAAGTGTTTTCGCGATGAAGACCTGCGAGCGGATCGGCAGCCAGAATTTACCCAAATCGACTTGGAGATGTCGTTCGTGTCTGAGGAAGACGTGATGCAGCTTACCGAGTCCATGATTCGGGAGTTATTTCACACTGAGCTTGGTGTCGATTTGGGTGAGTTTCCGCGCATGACTTACGCCGAGGCAATGGCCCGCTTTGGCAGTGATAAGCCAGATCTTAGAATCCCCTATGAACTGGTGGATATACACGACCTCATGAAGGATGTGGAATTCAAGGTATTCCAGGCGCCGGCAAACGACCCTGCCTGTCGGGTCACAGTGTTACGTGTCCCGAACGGCGCACAGCTCTCCCGGAAGGAGATTGATGATTACACCAAGTTTGTGGGCCTTTACGGGGCCAAAGGGTTGGCCTGGATTAAAGTCAATGCGTTGGTGGATGGGCTTGACGGGTTGCAAAGTCCGATCTTGAAATTTATGCCCGAGGCCGTCGTAAACGCGGTCTTATCGCGTGTCCAGGCGGAAGACGGGGATATTCTTTTCTTCGGTGCCGATCTGGCCAAGATTGTCTCCGATGCGCTGGGTGCGCTGCGCATTAAGATCGGCCAGGACCTCAACGCACACACCCATGCTTGGGCCCCTCTGTGGGTGGTTGAGTTCCCAATGTTTGAGGATGCAGGCGATGGCCAAGTGGCTGCTCTACATCATCCGTTCACGGCGCCTACCTGCTCCCCTGAAGCGCTGCGTGAGGCCCCATTGGGTCATAATTCGCGGGCGTATGACATGGTACTTAACGGTACAGAGCTCGGCGGCGGTTCGATCCGGATTCATGAACAAACCATGCAACAGGCGGTCTTTGATGTCCTCAAGATTACGCCAGAAGAACAAGCAGAGAAGTTTGGATTTTTACTCGATGCATTACGCTATGGCGCGCCACCCCACGGTGGGCTTGCCTTCGGTTTAGACCGGTTAGTGATGCTCATGCTCGGTGCAACCTCGATCCGAGATGTGATTGCATTTCCAAAAACGCAGTCAGCGACTTGTCTTCTGACAGATGCGCCGGGTGAGGTCAGTGCAGCCCAACTCAAAGAGTTGCACATCCGTATTCGCCAAGCAGAGACCACGGAGACGCGATAATGGCTGGACATTCCAAGTGGGCTAACATCAAGCATCGCAAGGCGAAGGAAGATGCGAAGCGAGGCAAGGTGTTTACCAAGCTGATCCGCGAAATCACCGTTGCGGCTCAGCTCGGCGGTGGGGAGGTTGCTGATAACCCGCGTCTGCGTGCTGCGGTAGACAAGGCGCTGTCAGCCAACATGACGAAAGACACGATTCAGCGCGCCATCGATCGTGGTGCGGGGAACAGTGGGGCTGATAATGTCGAAGAACTGGTCTACGAGGGTTATGGCGTTGGGGGTGTTGCGGTCTTAGTCGAGGTCATGACCGACAATAAAAATCGAACAGTCGCGGAAGTACGCCATGCGTTTAGTAAATGTGGTGGTAATTTAGGCACCGACGGATCTGTCGCGTACCTGTTCACCAAACGTGGGCAAATCATTGTGATCTCGGATGACGAAGACCAAGTGGTGGATGCGGCGCTTGAGGCGGGTGCACTTGATGTGGTGCGGCTCGATGCGCAGTCCTTTGACGTTGCCACTGAATTACACGATGTTGTTGAGGTCAAGGACGCATTGGTGTCAGCCGGACTTGACGTTGTCCAGGCGGAGATTGCACTGGTTCCTGCCACGATGGTGGATTTGGATGCCGAGACAACACCCAAGGTATTAAAAATGATCGATATGCTCGAGGATTTGGATGACGTGCAAAACGTGTATTCAAACGCGAGTTTTGATGACGCGGCACTTGAGGCGCTCACCTGATGCTGCGCACCCTGGGGATTGATCCCGGCTCGCAGAAGACAGGGTGGGCTGTGATCGATCATCAGGGACAACAATTGATTTGGGTCGCCTCTGGAATCATTCGATTAGGCTCGGGACCCTTTCCAGAGCGGATGGCAACCCTGGGGCTCGCACTTCGCGACATCGTCGTCAATCACCAACCAACGCAAATGGCGATCGAAGAGGTCTTCCTTGCGAAGGATCCGCAATCTGCACTGAAGCTTGGGCATGCGCGCGGAGTGGCGATGTTTATTGGGGCGGAAGCCCAACTCCCGGTGTTTGAATACGCCGCCCGCCGAGTAAAGCAGGTCGTGATAGGCACGGGTCAAGCCGATAAGCAGCAAATGCAAGTGATGGTACGGATGCTGTTGGGGCTTGCGGAGGCACTGCCTGAGGATGCCTCAGATGCCGCGGGGGTCGCAATTTGTCATGCGCACTCCAGTAGTGGGCTTGCGGGACTCGGGACGACCACCTCACAATCACATCGCCGCCGCCAAACCGGACGATGGCGCTTGAAGGATGAAACGCAATGATCGGCCTTATTCAGGGTGAGCTCATCAGCATCGATCACAGCCACGCGCTGATCGCATGCCAGGGGGTTGGTTACGAGATCGAATGCCCCGTCTCAACGCTCTGCGAGCTACCAGTGATTGGCAGCATGGTCACACTGATGACGCATCTGGTCGTGCGCGAAGATGCACAATTGCTGTACGGATTTTTAACCCGTCGTGACCGGGATGTGTTTCGGACACTGATTCGTATTTCGGGGGTTGGCCCAAAACTCGCCTTGGCAATCTTGTCCGGGATGACCGCGCAAGAGCTTGCCGGAGCGGTCGAGCGTGATGACGTACAGTCCCTCACACGACTCCCGGGGATCGGAAAAAAAACCGCTGAACGGCTGTTAATCGAATTGCGTGATCGGCTCGGCCCCATGCCTTCAGGCACACAGTCGACCACAGAGCAGCCAATACAAGAAGCGATTGCGGGATTAATCGCGCTGGGCTACAAGGCCAGTGACGCTGACAAGGTGATTCATGCGGTAAAAACAGGCGATGACACGCCAGAAGGGCTCATTCGCGCCGCACTGCGAACCATGATGAAGGGAACGACATGAGTGGCGAGCGTTTAATCACGCCAAGCGCTGAAGGGCGCGAGGAAGGACGGTTGGATCATGCCATCCGGCCGACCAGTCTGGCTGACTACCGTGGACAGCCCAAAGTGTGTGATCAGATGCAACTGTTCGTTGATGCCGCGCGCAAGCGTCAGGAGTCACTCGATCATACGCTCATCTTTGGGCCGCCAGGCTTAGGGAAAACCACCCTTGCTAACATCATTGCCCATGAGATGGGAGTCTCGATTAAATCAACCTCTGGTCCAGTGTTAGAACGCGCCGGCGACTTGGCGGCAATGCTGACGAATCTAGAGCGCGGAGATGTTCTCTTTATCGATGAGAT
This sequence comes from Gammaproteobacteria bacterium, assembly GCA_009922705.1. GTDB lineage: Bacteria > Pseudomonadota > Gammaproteobacteria > Pseudomonadales > Litorivicinaceae > HIMB30. Next base: position 22,562 of record RFUY01000003.1, on the reverse strand, counting down.
TCATCGGCTAAGCCCACAGGTGGAAGAAGTCTTGTATCCGGCCATGGAAGATTACCAGCTCGACATCATGATTGGAGAGGGCCCAGCGGCACGCTCAATCAAGCTAGAGTTGCCGCCCTTCACACTGGTGGGCGCAACCACGCGTGCAGGTCTACTCACGAGCCCTTTGCGCGATCGATTTGGTATCGTGCAACGCCTCGAGTTTTATTCGGTGGATGATTTAACGCACATTGTTTTGCGCGCAGCAGAGCTCTTGGCAATCACAGCCGATCCTGAGGGCGCCTACGAGATCGCCCGCCGAGCGCGTGGCACCCCGCGTATCGCAAATCGCCTATTACGGCGCGTCCGAGATTTTGCAGAAGTACGTGCCGATGGGGTCATCACCGCGGCGGTCGCGGATGCTGCGCTTAACCTCTTGCATGTGGATCAGCATGGCTTCGATACGCTCGATCGTCGCATGCTGCAGATGTTGCGAGATCGCTTTGACGGCGGGCCGGTCGGCATTGATGCCTTGGCGGCAGCGATTGGTGAGGAGCGGGGAACGCTTGAGGAGGTCATTGAGCCCTATCTGATCCAACAAGGCTACATTCAACGGACTCCGCGTGGCCGCGCCTTGACCGCGTCGGCAACGCGCCTCCTTGGCATGACAGCAGGCGATGACTTGTTCGGGTCAATCGATGACTGAGTTTCGACTGCCAGTGCGGGTCTATATTGAAGACACAGACGCTGGAGGGATTGTCTTTTATGCCAATTATTTGAAGTTCTTTGAGCGCGCACGGAGTGAGTATCTTCGTCACCTGGGGATTGAGCAATCATTGACCATCTCTACCAATCGATTATTTGTGGTACGGTCTTGCGCCATGACCTATCACGCCCCAGCAAAACTCGATGATCAGCTTGAGATCGTTGCGACAGTGGAGGTGATCCAGGGTGCGCGCGTCCTGTTCGCACAGCGTGCGGAACGCGCAGGCGCGACGTTGGTGTCAGGAACTGTAGAAGTGGTGTGTGTATCAGCCGATCAACACAAGCCAAAACCAATCCCGAAGGATTTGCGTGCAAGATTAACAGGGCATCGCCCAGAGGAATCGTGAATGACTGATGAACTTTCCATCCTAAGTCTTGTGTTACAGGCGGGGCCTGTGGTGCAGTTGGTGATGGCCTCCTTGGTATTGGCGTCGATCTTGTCCTGGGTCGTCATTTTTCAAAGGACTCGAGTGTTGTCACGCGCCAAGCTCCATGCGCGCGCATTTGAGGACACCTTTTGGTCGGGCGCAGAGTTAGTGGGCCTGTTTCGGCAGGTGGCCAATCAACCAAACCTGATTGGATTAGAGTCGGTGTTTAAAGCAGGATTCCAAGAGTTCACACGGCTTCGTCAAGATGCAAAGTCTGATCCGGATGCCATCATGGAGGGCGTTCAGCGTGCCATGCGCGTTGCTCGGGCCCGTGAAGAAGAGCGACTGGAGCTGCACTTGCCATTTTTGGCAACCGTGGGCTCGATCAGCCCCTATGTTGGCCTCTTTGGAACTGTCTGGGGGATTATGAACTCTTTTCGAGGGTTAGCAGCGGTCAAGCAGGCGACTCTGGCAACTGTGGCTCCGGGGATTTCTGAAGCCTTGGTTGCGACAGCAATCGGCTTGTTTGCGGCAATTCCAGCGGTCATTGCGTACAACAGGTTCAGTGCCATGGTCGATTCACTGTCCTTAACGTATGAAAATTTTGCCGATGAGTTCACCGCGATTTTGCACCGTCGGGTGCACCAACGAGGTGAGTAATGATTGGGCGCCGTCGTCGTCAGCGAAAGGGGTTGGTTTCTGAGATCAATGTGGTTCCGTACATTGATGTGATGCTGGTGTTGCTGGTGATTTTTATGGTGACCGCACCAATGTTGACATCCGGGGTAACCATCGAGCTTCCCGAGGCCGCGACGGAACCTCTGCAGGTTGAAGCGAATGAGGAGCCGCTGATCGTTTCGGTTCGCCTCAGTGGGGATCTGTTCATTAATGTCGGTGGAGACGAGACCATCCCGGTCACCCTTGGGGTCGTCAAGGATCGAGTCATGAAAGTGCTCGCCGCGCGCCCGCAGACCCAAGTACAACTGCGTGGTGATTCGGACCTCGCCTATGGACGGCTCATGGAGGTCATGAGCGCGCTCCAAGAGGCAGGAGTTGCCTCAATTGGGCTTGTTGCGGAGACGCCCTAGTGGATCGGCGAGGGGAGAGCTTGATACGGCCGTTCTCTCTCGCGGTCGTACTGCATGCCCTCATTATTGGTTCATTCTTTGTCGCCATGTCTCCTGAAGCGCATACGGTTTCCCCACCACAAGTGCAAGTCATTCAGGCAACTGCACTCACCTTCGCGCCCTCAGAGGCGGCCCAATCTAAGGCGAGGGCGAAGGCGGCTGCTGAGGCTGAGGAGGCCAAGAAAAAAGCAAGAGCCGAGCAAGCGCGTCGCGAGGCTGAAGCAAAACGGGTGGCAGCACAAAAGGAAAAGGAAGCCGCTGAGAGAAAGCGCGTTGAAGCTGAAAAAGCAGAGGCGTTAAAGAAGGCTGCAGCGGCAAAGAAAGCTGAGGCAGAGCGGCAAGCCGCTGCAGCGAAAGCCCAGGCCGCGCAACGTGCAGCGGAACAAGCGGCGCGCGATGCCCAGCTCGCAAAACAGGCGGAAGCAGATCGTGTCGCCCAAGTAAAACAAGCCGAGGAGGCGCGTCAAAAGGCTGCGGCAGAGTCGGCGCGTGCGCAAGCGGCTCAAGAGGCGCTCGCAGCGCAAAGGGCGCAAGAACAGCGGGCTCGTGAGGCGGCTGCAGCGGCACTGGCGACGCAACAGCAGCTGGAAAAAGAGAAGGCGGCAGCGGCAGCGGCTGAAGCAAAGCGTCGGCAAGACGAGTTGGCACGCCAAGAGGCAGAAAAGCAAAAAGCGCTCGAGGATGCGTTCCGGCAAGCGGAAGCAGAGGCTAAAGCGCTCGCGGACGCGAAGGCGAAAGAAGAGAATGAACTCGCACTGCTAAATGCATTGGCCTCAGAGAAGGCGGCTGCAAACGTCATTGATGCGATGACTACCCGGATTACACGTGCCTGGCGCCGACCTGTCTCTTTCCGGGCTGGGCTTGAAGTGACAATACGGATGTCACTCGCACCGAACGGGGAACTTGTCGGCGTCAGTATTGTCCGTTCAAGTAATGATGCGCTTTTTGATCGGTCCGCAACCGCAGCGGTGCAACGCGCCGCGCCATTTGAAGAGGTCACACAATTTAGCGCATCGACCTTTGAAGAAAAGTTCCGCACACTGACCGTAAAATTTCGACCGGAGGATTAATGCGACGTCTGATGTCTTATCTGCTGGCGCTGTTACTAATCGCAGGACCGGCTCATGCTGAGCTTGTGATTGAGATCACGCGAGGTGTGGAGAACCCCATTAAAATTGCAGTGGTTCCTTTTCGGTTACAGGGTTCAGGCGTACTGAATGTCGATTTGGCCAGGTTAATCGAATCGAACCTCGAACGCACAGGTCAGTTCCAGCGGGTGAAACGCGAGTCGATGTTGTCCCTGCCAGGGCCTAACGAGCAACTCTTCTATCGCGACTGGCGCGCCATTGATTCCGAGTACACGGTCGTCGGTCAAATTACCCCTGAAGGCAATGGATTCTTGGTCACCTATGCCCTGCATGATGTGCTCGGACAGCGGGAACTGTTCGCTGAAAAGGTGCCCGGCCCCGAGACAGCGATTCGTGATATTGGACACTACATCAGTGACAAAATTTATGAGTCATTGACCGGAACTAAAGGCATTTTCTCCACCAAGCTCGTGTACGTGACGGTCGATCGTCGCGCTGAGAAAGATCAAACCTTTCGGCTGATTTTGGCGGATGCGGATGGCGGGCGCGCACGGACAATTTTTGAGTCCAGTGAGCCGATTTTATCGCCAACCTGGTCCCCAGATGGCGGACGCGTGGCCTACATGAGTTTTCGGGGCAAACGTGCGGGGATTTATGTCCAGACGCTCGCAACTGGCGAAGTCCAAAAGGTCACGGATTTCCCAGGTCTCAATAGTGCGCCCTCGTTTAGTCCGGATGGACGTCAGTTGGCATTAACGCTGTCAAAGGATGGAAATCCTGAAGTCTATATCGCGAATCTTCGTACGGGCGAGTTGACGCGAATGACCGATCACTTCGCGATCGATACCGAACCACGTTGGTCGCCAGATGGCCGCTCCATTTTGTTTACCTCAAGCCGAGGTGGAAAGCCGCAGTTGTACTTGCTCGACGTCGCCACGCGGAATGTCAGTCGAGTGACCTTCGATGGAGACTACAATTCAAATGGGGCGTTCACCCCCGATGGCGCCGCAATCGTCTTTGTCCATCGAACCAATGATCGGTTTCATATTGCCCGCATGGAGTTAAAAACACGCGCCATGCGAATCTTGACAGAAACCGACTTGGATGAATCTCCGAGTGTTGCGCCCAATGGAACTATGGTAATTTATGCGACGTCAGAAGGAGCCAAGGGTCTTCTTGGGCTTGTGTCGACAGATGGTCGGGTGCGTGTACGATTGCCTTCTGCCAGTGAGCAAGTTCGGGAGCCAGCTTGGTCTCCGTTCATGAATTAATACCAACATTTTGCGGTTATAGGGGTGACAGAATGGATGTGTTGAAGACAATAAAAACGGCTGGCTATGCGGCTGTACTCGCCGTACTTGCGGGCTGTGCGGGTCAAGTTAAAGAGGACGTCGCCGTGACAGATGCAGCGGCACAGTCTCCTGTCGAAACAACCGCCGCCTCATCAGCAGCCTCGACTGACTCAGTCTCCGGAACAAGCAGTTCACAACTGTCACAAAGCGCATCACAGTCTGCCGTGTCAGGCGCTGAGATCACGCGTGAGTCCTTAAAGGCGAGCGCACTTGCTGCAGACACACTGTTTTTCTTTGAATTTGACAAGTCGGATCTTCGCCAGGATGCACTCGATGATTTAGATGCGCATGCAAAGTATTTAGTGGCTGATCGTGCGGCGCGTGTTCGTCTGGAAGGGCATGCTGACGAGCGGGGGACACGCGCTTACAACTTGGCACTTGGCGAGCGCCGTGCGAATGCGGTTGCGCGTTACCTAGTTATCCAGGGAGTAAACCGTGCGCAAATCGAAACCATGAGTTATGGGGAAGAGCGTCCATTGTCACTTGCACGTGATGAGTCGGGCTGGAGCCGTAACCGTCGCGTTGAGTTGATTTACCAGTAAAAACCATGCGGATATGCCCATGGGTGGTGGCCGCGAGCGTCTCGCTCTCGGCCACGTTGGTATCTGCGAACTCGCTTCCCATCACCGATGATGCGAGGGGCGAGCTGCTGCTTCAAATTGAGCAACTCCGCCAAGAAACCCAATCATTACGGGGATTAATGGAGGAGCTCAGTAACCAACTGCGTACCATGCAGGCCGACGAGAAGTCGCGGTATCTAGATCTCGACCGCAGGCTCGGTGAACTAATCCAGATTCAACGCGATGCACTGACCACGCAAAGCGGGAATTCGGCGAACACTGTCGTGACCGCCCCTCAAGCTGAAAACGCGTCGACCGCAACAGAGCCGCCACAACTGTCTGCACAAGAAGCCTATAACCTCGCGTTTCAGATGATTCGGGAACGCCAGTTCGAGGCGAGCCTTGAGGCCATGGCCTCGTTTATCTTGCAATATCCGGACAGTGAACTGATTCATGATGCGCGTTTTTGGCGCGGACAGGTCTATGACGTGCTGGCTGATGACACAAAAGCAATTCAAGAATACGAGGGATTACTGGCGATCAAACCCGACTATCGCCGACTGTCTCAGGTGCAGATTAAACTCGGGAAGTTGTATCTGAAAACTGGAAGAGTAGAAGAAGGGCGACAGTTACTGAATGCTCTCATTTCCGCCGATCCCGAAAGCGTCGAGGCAGGGCTTGCGAGGCGCGAGCTTGAGGCATCGCGATAACGCATGACACGCGCTGATGATGCGACACTTCGAATTACCGAGGTATTCACCAGTCTGCAAGGAGAAGCGCTCTCCCAAGGCTTTCCCACCGTCTTTATTCGATTGACTGGGTGTCCGCTACGGTGTGGCTATTGCGATTCTGCCTACGCCTTTCACGGAGGCAGTCAACTTGTAATTTCGAGCCTGCTCGATCAGGTTTCACGCACGGGTGTGACCCGGGTATGCGTAACCGGTGGCGAGCCCCTCGCGCAGCCTAACTGCCATCTTTTGCTCACAGCACTGTGTGATGCTGGTTATGACGTCTCACTGGAAACCTCTGGCGCGATTGATATTGAACCGGTTGACCCTCGTGTCTCCATCGTCTTAGACGTCAAGACGCCTGGCTCAGGCGAGGCGCATCGAAACCGCATTGAGAACTACCCGTTACTCAAACACAAAGACCAAGTAAAAGCCGTGATCACCAACAACGACGATCTGGCTTGGTTTGAGCTCTTTTGTGATCAGCATTCAGATCTGTTAAATGCGGGAACGATCTGGGTATCCCCGAGCTATGGCGAGATGGATCTTGAGGTCATGGCGCGCTGGGTGATTGCTCAGAAAGGACGGTTCAGATTCCAGTTACAGCTCCATAAGCACATTTGGGGCGAAGAGGCAGGGCATTGATGTCAGCACCAAAAGCAGTTGTTTTACTCTCTGGGGGACTGGACTCCATTACTGTCCTCGCAATCGCGAAATCCAAAGGATATCAGTGCTATACAATCGGTTTTGACTATGGACAGAAACACATGGCAGAGCTCGCGGCGGCCGAAGCCATCGCACAGCACTGGGCAGATGCACCGCATCGCGTTATTCAGTTAGACCTCCGATCCATCGGTGGGTCAGCGCTGACTACCGACACCATTGCAGTACCCACATCAGGGGTGGCGAGCACGGGGATTCCCGTGACCTACGTTCCGGCACGGAACACGGTCTTCCTGTCTATCGCAATGGGGTATGCCGAAGTATTAGGTGCGCGCACGCTAATGATTGGCGCTAATGCGGTTGACTATTCTGGCTATCCTGATTGCCGGCCAGCCTTCATCACGCAGTTTGAAGCGCTTGCAAATGTTGCCACCAGTGCCGTGGATGATGGCTCCCAATGGTCAGTGATCGCGCCGTTAATGCAGTTGTCTAAGGCTGAGATTATTCGGGCTGGAATCGCTTTGGGCGTGGATTACAGCCTCACTGTCAGTTGCTATCAAGCCGATCAACAGGGGCGTGCCTGTGGCGCTTGTGATGCTTGTCGGCTACGCCGCGCTGGGTTTTTGGAGGCTGAAGTCCCTGATCCGACGCGCTATCAACCGGGTGTCTCTGCACTGACCTAATTTCAGACAAAAACTTGCAATGGTGGGCGTGATGGTTATTATACGCGCCACTTTACAGCGTCTCGATGGGACACATCTCTGGGCGGGTCGTTAGCTCAGCTGGTAGAGCAGTTGGCTTTTAACCAATTGGTCGCAGGTTCGAATCCTGCACGACCCACCATCTATACAGTTTAGGCTCGGCTCTTCCCCACCAATAGGCGATGACCGTAACCTCATGCAGACACCCTGGTCTTCGCCAACGGCGAGAGACCGAGCAAGCCGGTTGAAATCCAGCCACAGTGCGCCAACTAACGCTCCGTGGGGTCGTCATCGCGTCCGTGGTGGTAGGATCTCAAAGATTCAGTTGCGAGCAGAGGAGACTCAACAGTGTATCGACGCGCCTTGCAGATTGCCGATTGGGTCTTAACGGTCCTGTTCGTTCTCAGTGCACTCGGGGTTCTCTATGTCTACGGATTTTCGTCCTCCCAAGAGTTAGATGTCTTAATCTTTTTTAGTGTCCTTGGGGTGCCCTACGGTGCACTGCGGTTTGTTGTCTTGGGAAGTCCCATTCCTTTTACACGAATTCCACACTCTGAAGACGCGGAAGACTTGACTAGAAATGCATAACCCTAAGAGTGACGGAGGTGTTCATGGGAGCGAGCCACCCTCACCATGGCTGGTTGAACAACTTGCCGCGCAACCGGATGGACTGACTGCCATCGATCTTGCGTGTGGCGCAGGCCGGCATACCCGGCTCATGGCGCCTCGCTTCCAAGTCATTGCGATCGACCGAAACGCAAGTGTCCTTAATCCACTCGCGGAATTACCGGGGGTCAAAACGCTGTGCCACGACCTTGAGTCCGCGCACTGGCCACTCGCTGCATCGATGGCAGATCTTGTTATTGTCTCGAACTACTTTTGGCGACCACACCTACAGCATGTATTTCAACTCGTACGCCCCGGTGGCTGGTTACTCTATGAAACCTTCTCCGAAGGCAATGGACAGTTCGGAAAACCGTCTAATCCCGATTTTCTTGTTCGTCACGATGAATTACTCACGGCCGTTCCAGCGGACTGGACCGTTCATGCCCACTGGCAGGGCTACACCGAGATACCCAATCCCGCAATGCGGGTGCGTCTTGCGGCACAGCGGCTCTAATGCGTCGGCCTGCGCGACCTGAGCGATGCGCATTATGTGTTAGGCGGACAGTCTTGACCGCGCATCATTTAATTCCAAAGACTGAGCACCGCAGGCGTTGGGTAATTGAGACGTATGGACGCGAGCGGTGTCGTACTGACATCGCCTGGCTCTGCGCTCCCTGTCATCGGCACCTCCATCGTTGCATCTCAGAACGTGATTTAGCCAAGCACTACCCGAGTATTGCGTTATTATCCGAACACCCTGAAATCCAAGCCTTTGTGCAGTGGATTCAAACCAAACCGGATGAGTTCGTCCCAAAACCCGCAAAGCGAAAAATCACATGACAGCGACCGATTACATTGCCACCCACAGCATGGTGAAAGACTATCTGGCAAAGGCGCTCGCCGATGATGCAACTCGGCAGCAGGTCTCGGGGGAGACCTATGCGCGCGTGAAAACACAACTGCAAGACAGTGGTGCCTGCTTGATTGCGCATTACTACGTGGATGCGGAGTTACAACGTCTCGCTGAAGAGACCGGTGGATTTGTTGGCGACAGTTTGGAAATGGCGCGATTTGGCGCCAGGCACCCCGCGCAAACGTTAATCGTTGCGGGCGTGAGCTTTATGGCGGAAACCGCGAAAATCCTAAGTCCCGAAAAGCGTGTCTGGATGCCGACACGCGAAGCGACCTGTAGTCTTGATCTTGGCTGTCCAATCGAAGCGTTCGACGCGTTTTGCGCGGCACATCCCGATCGCACTGTCGTGGTGTACGCCAATACCTCGGCAGCCGTAAAAGCGCGTGCTGACTGGGTTGTTACATCCTCGATTGGACTGGACGTCGTCGAAATGCTCGATCGGCGTGGTGAGCGGATTCTCTGGGCGCCGGACCGCTACTTAGGTCGCTACATCCAATCGAAAACCGGGGCAGATATGGTGCTGTGGGACAGCGCGTGCGTGGTCCACGAAGAGTTCCGTCTGCAGGATCTAGATGCCTTACAAAAATTGCATCCTGGAGCGGGCCTTCTCGTTCACCCCGAATCACCTGAAGAAATGGTACTGCGTGCAGATGCGGTCGGGTCGACATCACAGCTCATTGCAGCGGCAGAAACGCTTCCTCACATGACCTTTATCGTCGCAACCGACAAAGGAATCTTCTACAAGATGCAACAACGTGTTCCACACAAGCGCTTGATTGAAGCGCCAACCCGTGGAGCCGGCGGCAGTTGCCAGAGTTGTGCTCATTGTCCTTGGATGGCAATGAATGGGTTTGCACGGCTGGAGCATCTGCTCACGCAGTGGCCTAAAGACTGCGAGGCCCAGGTTGATGAGACGCTTCTGGTACAGGCGCGGCGTCCATTGGACCGCATGCTGGCCTTTACTGGAGCTGCTTGAGCGCGGTTTCGAGCCGCTCAAGCGGGCGCGTTTCGAGCGCCGCCGGCCAGACACGCTTTGCTTCCCGCAATTGGCCTTCTGCGGCCTTCAGTTGCCCGTGCAGCATCAAATCCCAAGCCCGCGCTTCAAGCAATAGATGGGCTTGTCCTGTCGTTTCTGCGAAGCGTGCGAGGGCACGCCAAGCATCCAGTCGATCAGGTCGAGCGATGAGTTGCGCCCGAAATGACCGCGGTACCTCGGGGTCAGATTGCCACGAGGCCAGCTCTAGCTTCACGATCTCTAGCATCACCCAATCGGGGTAATACAGTTCAAACTCATCGAGTGTCGCCTGGACTAACGGCTCATCACGGGTCGCAAGCGCGAGTGCGACGGTGAGGTCTAAGCCTGGCAAGGTGTGTCTAATCTCTTTCGGCGCTGCCATCCAACGCGTGAGCGCCTCGTCGAATTGCTTGTTTCGATAGGCTTTCAGAACCGCCCAAATCTCAGTGCAATCAAGTTGGGTACGTAATATCGGTTGTTCCACGCCTTCGGTTTGCAGACAGCGATACACCGCAAACCCAACAGAAGAGAGGATTGTTTCGTCGCGCCCAGTGGTGGTCAGCCCGGATAATCGGCCCTCCAGCTCAGATTGCCGTTCGATACCCAGTGGATGGGTGGAGAGGAAGGCAAGATCCGTTCGTCCTCGAGCTTGTTGCTCCGCCAAATAGCGCAACACGGAGATCATGGCTTCCGGGCGATAGCCCGCATCGGCCAATGCAATCACCCCAACCCGATCAGCCTCCCGTTCAAACTCTCGGCTGTACGCCAATTGATTCTGCAGTTCGGCCGCTTGTCCGCCCATGATGAGTGATTGCGCGGCTGCACCCTGTTCAGTGGCAATGGCGGCAAATAACCCTGCCAGCATTGCTAAACGAGCAGGGGAGAGGCCTTCCTGTTGCCGAAGCCCACGAAGATGATGCTTGAGGGACAGGTGGGCGATTTCGTGAGCAAGCACCGCCATCAATTCTGCCTCGGTTGCAAGCGCCGAATACACGCCGCGATTCACCGCAATAATGCCGCCAGGTGCAGCAAACGCATTAAATGCAGAGTTCGAAAGGCATAGCGCAGTCAGCGGCAGTGGACCGAGGTCGACATGACTGCGTAGTCTCGATAACCAGGTTTCCAGAAGGTCGATGCAGAATGGATCGATCCGTTCGTTGAGTTGGCCTCGCGTCGAACGCAACCAGGCCTGACCAAAACCAACATCATCGACGCGAAGATCTGGAAGACGGGACTCCGCACGGACTAGACCTGCACTGAGCATCACTCCTGTGATTACGGCCCACATGACCCTCCGCCAGCGCATATCAACCCCTATTTACAATGAACGCTGAGTGTACCAGCATGCAAGGATGATCGATTTAAATTGCCAGGGCATGCCATGCCCACTGCCTCTCCTGAAACTCAAGGTGGCGCTTCATGAAGCTGCGGACGCTGCACAGATCTGTTTAACAGCAACCGATGCGATTTCGCAGCGGGATATCCCTGCATTCATCGAACGGACAGCGCACCATCTGATTGAACAAACAACCGATGGTACGGTGTACCGATTTATCGTCCAGAAATCGGGCTAGCTCGCCGCCTGCAGCGCAGACAGAACCGCATCCACATGTCCTGGCACTTTGACCTTCCGCCATTCGGCAACAATCACACCCTTTGGATCAATGAGAAACGTGGATCGCTCGACACCCCGAACCTGTTTGCCATACATATTCTTCAGTTGCATGACCCCAAAGAGTTCACACAGCGTCTCGTCCGGATCACTGATGAGCTCAAACGGCATCGCATGCGCTGCCTTGAAGCTTTCATGACTCTTGAGTGAATCGCGAGAAATGCCAAAGATCTGGCAGTTCGCGGCCTGAAACGCGGCAAACTGAGCGGTGAAGTCTTGAGACTCTGTGGTGCAGCCCGAGGTGCTGTCCTTCGGATAAAAATACAACACGGTGTACTGTCCCTGGAGCGTTTGCTCAGTGACGGTGACGCCACTGGTTGCGGCGGCCTGAAAGGCGGGAACAGTCTCTTGAAGTGATAATGGCATGGTGGTGTCCTTTTTCTGGGAGTGCAAACCACGAGATTGGGACAGAACACCCACCTTCAACCTTGCCGAGGCAATTCAAGGCTCTGTACCATAGCGGGCTAATCACTCACAGGACACGACTATGATACGCGGCAGCATTGTGGCCTTGGTCACCCCGTTCCAAGCAGATGGCACAGTGGACTACGCGGCGTTAAAGCGTCTCGTTGACTTTCATGTCGACGCGGGAACACACGCCATCGTGGCGGTGGGCACAACTGGCGAATCCGCCACTCTGACCCATGCTGAAGACGGTGCAGTCATCCGGGCAACTGTGGAGTTTGCTCAAGGGCGTATTCCGGTGATCGCGGGAGCTGGATCGAACTCAACCGCCGAAGCCTGCCGTTTAACAGAAGCGGCTGAGGACGCCGGGGCACAGGCAATCTTGTCGGTGGCACCGTACTACAATAAGCCACCGCAAGCAGGGCTGCTTGCGCACTTTCGAGCGATCGCAGGCAGCACAGGGTTGCCTGTCATTCTCTACAATGTGCCTGGTCGAACAGTGACCGATATTCACAACGACACCACCTTAGAGCTTGCGGAAGAGCCAAATATCGTTGGGATCAAAGACGCAACCGGCGATCTCGCCCGCGGTCGTGACTTGATTGCGCGCCGTCCTGAAGGCTTTCTCGTGTATTCCGGCGATGACGGCACGGCGGCTGAGCTCGTGTTATCAGGGGGCGATGGTGACATTTCAGTGACTGCGAACGTTGCGCCTGCGCAAATGGCCCGCCTGATGACGGAATGTCTCGCTGGCAATCGGGGCGCAGCCATGGAGATCGACCAGACGCTCCGGGGATTGCACACCGTGCTGTTTCAAGAGCCCAATCCCATTCCCGCAAAGTGGGTGTTGTCTGAGCTCGGGCTGATGCGGCCAGATTGTCGGTTACCATTGGTCCCTGTCTCGGGGGCACTAAAGCCCCTGCTTCGTAAGGCCTGTGCAGATGCAGGAGTCCGCTTGTGAGAACAACGGTTGTTGTCGTGACTTCCCTTGGCCTTGTCGCCTGCAGCGGACAGCCCTCCCAACAAGCACTGATTCGCGATCGATTGCTTGATTATCAAGCAGCCTATGTCGAGCCAACCTTGCGCGTCCCAGAGGCGCTTTCAGATGCGCGTATCGAAGAAGCACTGCCGATCCCGGGGATTGAAGAACCGACCGCGGGACTTTACGGCGGGTCTTTTACGGCGCCACGCGCAGAAACGGCTGCGCGAACCATTGCATTGCCGGAAGCGCGACGCTATGACGTGCGAGGTCAGCAATGGCTCGCCATTCCTCAACCGATTGCAGTGGTGTGGCCGACCCTTGAGCGATTTGCAAGCGCAGAGCTGCAAGTTGTCGGGGTTGAGACAACGCCCACCGGCCAGGCGTTGCAGGCGGTTATCTCGCCACGACGGATGACAGAATTGAGAGCGCCCACGCAAGTTCGCTTCACCGTGACCCAAGGGCTACGTCCATCGACAGCCGAACTGCGCGTCATTGCCACCACAGGCGTGCTCTCCCCACTTGCAACCAATGCGCTGCTTGACACCTTTTTAGCCTTCATGGCCGAGCAGGGAGAAACCACTCGTGTCGTGTCTCGGGCGTTAGCACAGTTGGATGAGACCAGTCGGATGGTGGTTACTCGGGAGGAGGGTATCGATCAACTGACCATCGCCGCCTCGATCGAGCGCGTCTTCCCAGTTGCCGCGGACATTCTTCAGGACTTACGTGCGCTGATTGACAGTGGTGATCTTTCGGCTGGAACCATCCAGTTTCGGTATGTCCGAAAGGCAACTGAACAGCGACTCCAGACGCTGACCTTCTTAAATCGAGCCATTGCAACGACGATTGAAGATCCTGTTGGGCGATATGAGCTGACAGTGACACCCACCCGTGTGGGTGAAGTGACGCTAGAAATCACTCCTGTGAGCGGTGCAGCCTCGATTGGGGGTGCCAATGAGCTCATTCGAGAACTGTTGGATCGCCTGTACTAGTGGAGATTGCTTCGCTTGGCAGTGGCAGCCGAGGCAATGGAACGCTGGTTCGGCACGGTGACACCTGTCTCCTGATCGATTGTGGGTTTCGATACAGCGAGGCGGTCAAGCGTCTGTCGCTGCGGGGTATTGACCCTGAGGCCTTAAGTGCTGTGTTTATCACGCATGAACACAGTGATCATGCCTCTGGTGTCAAAGCACTCGCAGAGCGACATCAGATCCCGGTCTACGCAACTCGCGGTACTTGGATCGAGATTGGTGGGCGTACCTCGAGCGAACACCACGAGCTTACAGGATCCGTGCAGGTACAGGCGCTACAGGTTCAGCCGGTCACGGTCCCGCATGATGCTCGACAGCCTGTGCAGTTTGTCATTGAAAGCCCCACACACAGATTTGGTCTACTCAGTGATTTGGGCTCTCTTTCAAAAACGGTCATCGAGCGCTTCCAGCAGCTGGACGGACTCTCTTTGGAATTTAACCATGATGTCGACATGCTCGCCGAGGGTCCTTATCCACAGTTCTTAAAACAGCGGGTTGGCGGTGATTTTGGACATCTCAGTAATGCCCAAGCAGCGACACTGTTAAAACACATCGCATCGAGTCGATTGCAAACAGTCGTTGCATGCCATCTCAGCGAGCAGAATAATGCCGAGGCTTTGGTTGAGGCCGCTTTAGACCAAGCGTTGGACCACTTACCGGCTGAGCGGATGATTGCAACGCAAGCGTTTGGATTCGATTGGATGACATTAGGATAGGGCATGACAGACGGAACACTGCTGTATCAGGGAAAGGCAAAATCGGCGTACCTGACCGACGATCCAGACGCCTTGGTTTTGGCGTTTCGCGACGACACCTCTGCGTTTGACGGCGAGATTATTGAGCAACTTGCGCACAAGGGCGCAATCAATAACCAGTTCAATGCGTACATCATGACGTTATTGCAGGATGCCGGCATCGAGACCCATTTCATCCGACGGTTGAGTTCGACCGAGTCACTGGTCAAACGTCTTGAAATGATTCCAGTCGAATGCGTCGTGCGAAATCGTGCTGCAGGGTCATTGGTCAAGCGATTGGGTATCGAGCCCGGACTCCACTTTACCGAGCCGCTGTTCGAATTGTTTCTGAAAAATGATGCGTTACATGATCCCATGGTGACCGAACATCACGTGCGGGCATTTGGCTGGGCGACGCCTGCTGAACTTGACACGATGATGAAGCTCTCGTTACGCACCAACACTATCTTAACCCAACGATTTTCTGAGATTGGACTCGATCTCATTGATTTTAAACTCGAATTTGGTCGCTTTCAGGGGCGTATTGTACTCGGCGATGAATTTAGTCCCGACGGATGTCGTCTTTGGGATCAAGCTACCGGCGAAAAAATGGATAAGGATCGATTCCGGCAGAAGCTGGGTGGCGTCATCGAAGCCTATGCCGATGTTGCCAGGCGATTGGGGATCGTGATTGAGTCTTGAGCCTGAATGGCTTGTTGCACTGACTGCGGTCGCCTTTCTCGCTGGGTGTCTTGATACCTTGGCAGGCGGCGGTGGCTTGCTAACGATTCCAGTGTTGATGTTTGCGGGTCTGCATCCAGCCCAAGCCCTTGCAACCAATAAATGTCAGGCCTTTGCAGGCACGCTGACAGCAACGCTCAAGCTGACTCATCACGGTCAGATTCAGTGGCGATGGATCTGGCCTTACGCGCTCGTCGCCTTTCTGTGTTCGATTGTCGGTGCACTCGCATTGCGGCTATCTGAGCCGGATTGGCTCGCCCAATGGGTACCGCTGCTGTTGATTGGCGCCGCCCTCTACTTTGGGCTGGTAAGAATGCCCACAGACCGTGAAATCCCCCGGAAGCCAATATTTTGGGTTGCGGGCCTTAGTGCCGCTGGAATTGGGTTTTATGACGGATTTTTTGGGCCAGGGACAGGGTCACTGTTCGCGCTAGCATTGGTGGCCGGACTTGGATTTGGCCTGCGTCAGGGAACTGCGCACGCCAAAGTGTTGAATGCAATGACGAATCTTGCGGCGTTCATCATTTTTGCCACCAGTGATTTGGTGGTGTGGTTGGCTGCCGTGTGCATGATTCCGGCGCAAATGGTGGGGGCGCTGGTCGGCACTCGGTTAATTCTGGGTCGTGGCATCGTGTTAGTGCGTCCATTCGTGGTGATACTCTGCGTGATCATGGCAATCAAGCTTGCATCTGACCTGTGGTTCCAAGGACAATAACCGGCTTCGGCCAAATTGGCCTCAATGGTGACCCTTGTCGGTCCCCTCGCAACGCGATCGTCGTGAACCCCGTCAGGCCCGGAAGGGAGCAGCGGCAGCGACAATTGGGTGTGCCGGGGTGTGGCTGGCAGGGGTCGCTTCCATTGCCAATGAGGAACACATGAGTCAGCAGGTTTTGGCCCGGAAGTGGCGACCCACACGCTTCTCCGACTTGATCGGCCAAGATCACGTCCGTAAGGCCCTGTCTCACGCGCTGGATACAAATCGACTACATCATGCCTACTTATTCACTGGGACGCGTGGTGTGGGCAAAACAACCGTCGCTCGCATTCTCGCGCGGTGCCTCAATTGTGACACAGGCGTCACAGCGAGCCCTTGTGGGACCTGTCATGCGTGTACCGCGATTGAAGCGGGTCGATTCGTCGACCTCATTGAAGTCGATGCCGCAAGCCGGACCAAGGTCGATGACACCCGAGAACTTCTTGAGAACGTCAGCTACGCACCAAACCAGGGTCGATACAAGGTCTATTTAATCGACGAAGTGCATATGCTCAGTACGCACTCATTCAATGCCTTGCTGAAAACACTCGAAGAACCGCCCCCACACGTGATCTTCTTACTGGCCACGACAGATCCGCAAAAGGTCTTGCCAACGGTGTTATCCCGTTGTCTGCAATTCCATCTGCGGGACTTAGCACCAGATCTCGTGGCCGCGCACCTCGCCACGGTTTTACAGGGCGAAGGGATTTCGTATGAAGACGACGCGCTCTGGCACTTGGCGCGGGCTGGTCGCGGATCTGTCCGAGATGCAATGACCTTGCTTGACCAGGCGATTGCCTACGGGGAAGGGGTAGTGCGAACCGCTGATGTCATCGTCATGCTTGGACAACAGGGTCAGTCCGAGATTCCGACGTTACTTCTCCAGGTCGCGCAAAACGACGGTGCTGCCCTGTTACGTCAAATTGACGCGCTTTCTGGACTTGCACCTGACTGGTTACAGTGCGTAAGCGCCGTCCAATCGACCCTGCATCAAGTGGCATTGGCACAGGTGTCTGCAGAGACGCAGGGACATCTACCCTCCGCATCACGTGAACAGATTAGTGCGCTCGCCGCCGCGATGCACCCGGAGTTTGTCCAGCTGGCCTATCAGTTCGCGTTGCAGGGTTATCGCGATCTGCCATTGACCCCGGATCCACGCACCGGATTTGAAATGGTCATGCTGCGCATGTTGGCGTTTCGTCCTGCACGTGCCCGAGAGTTCCCAAGCGCTGTGGCGACGGCGCCGATCAGCGAGACCAACAGTGATGATCACCCGAGACCATCGCCATCACTCGCCCCAGAGACGCCGCGCAAGCCGTCGAGTGAACCCTCCAAACTTAGCAGCCCATCCCCCGCGCCGAGCACCGAAAACCCGACAGCGCAGAGCGCAGCCGCCAGTGAACACGTCGAAGAGGGACCTCCATGGGCGCTTGATGCACCTTCGACTGACGACCGAGAGGCTGATGCAGCGGCGGATGATCAGCCACAAAAGCCGCCCTCTGAACCGACTGTTAGCCCCACTGCGAAGGCATTGGTTGACGTTGCGGCACAGTCACCGGCACTGGATCCTGACCTTTTGGAGCGCGAGGAGGCGGACGAGCTCGTTGCAGAACCCACAGATCCCTTAAAGGTTGTTTCGGTGACCCCCGAGAACTGGGCCGTTGTCTTTGAACAACTGGGATTGCATGGGATGACAGGCAGTTTCGCCGCGCAAATGGCGTTGGTCAGCCAGCAAGCGACGCAGTGGTCTTTTGTGACGACATCAGAGATTCATCGTTTGATTACCGAGGTGCATCGGCACCGAATCGAAACCAGTCTACGACAGGCGACGCATCTGGAGGTGGTGGTTGAAATTCAGGCGGCAGACAGTGTTCCAGAGACGCCGTTACAGCGACGCGAGCGGCTCCGTCTCGCGCGCCTGACCGCTGCCAAAACCGCCTTTGTAGCCGATCCGGTGGTCAAGACTCTGCTGTCACGCTTTAATGCCGTAATTGACCAAGACAGTATTCAGCCCTTGGATGAGGAAAACTAATGTTCGATGGCCCCTGGGGTGAGCTCATGAAGCAAGCCCAAAAAATGCAAGACGACATGAAGAAAGCCCAAGAGGCGCTGCAAGCGCGCGAAGTCACCGGGGAATCAGGGGCTGGATTAGTCACAGTGCGTTTGAATGGGAAAGGGGATTGCCTTGGAGTGGCGATACACCCCCCTGTATTGGCCGATACCCCCGAGATTGTGGGGGAGTTGGTCGCCGCAGCCATCAACGATGCCATGCAAAAACTCGAACAACTGAAGACTGAACAGATGTCCCAGATGACCGCGGGATTACAGTTGCCACCAGGGTTCAAGTTTCCATTCTCATGAGCTTGTCGCCGTTATTGGATCAATTAGAGCGCGCATTGCGATGCCTTCCTGGCGTGGGTCAACGTACCGCAAGCCGAATGGCTCTCCATCTCTTGGATCGAGACCGTGATCGAGGGCTGCACCTTGCACAGGCATTAGAGGCTGCGCTAACGCAGATTGGAACCTGTGAGCAGTGCGCAGTGCCGAGCGAGACTGCGCTGTGCCGATTTTGTGCCGACAGCACCCGTGACGCAGGCCTGTGGTGTGTGGTCAGCAGTCCTGCTGACGTGCTGGCAATGGAACACGCAGGATTGTACCGAGGTCGATATTATTGTCTGCAAGGCACATTAAGCCCCCTAGATGGACGTGGTCCCGAAGACATTGGACTGCCCCGACTGTATGCGCGAGTTGCGGAAGAACAGCCGAGCGAACTGATTATTGCGCTCCCATCAACGGTTGAAGGTGAGGCAACCACCTTTCAGATTCAGGTCAGCCTGAAAGAGACTGTTCGCATCACCCGGCTCGCGCAAGGTGTCCCAGTGGGCGGGGACTTGGGTCAATTAGATGCGACGACACTGAGTCATGCACTGCTAAGCCGGACCGAGGTGCCGCGTTGAGGCCAGAGCTCATTGCTGACCAGACGGCACTCGATCGTTGCTTGGATGTGGTTTGGGAGGCCCCCACGGCTGCACTCGACACCGAGTTTGTCCGGGTCTCCACATTTTATCCCAAGCCCGGACTTCTTCAGCTCGCTGTCGGCCCACAAATCTGGCTCATTGACCCAATCTCGGGACTGGACTGGACACGACTGTCGCAGTGGCTCAGCGCGCAATCCCAGTGTATTTTTCATGCAGCGGCTGAAGATTATGAAGTCTTGTATCGCCTCACAGGCGCGCTTCCAGGACGAGTCTTTGACACACAAATTGCGGCCGCTTTGCTCACACCAACACCCAGTCTGAGTCTTCAAGCGTTGGTTGAACAACAGCTCGGCATCACGCTTGAGAAAGGCGAGACGCGCTCGGATTGGACGCAACGACCATTGAGCGCATCGCAGTTGCACTATGCAGCAGAGGATGTGCGTGTCCTTGAGCCGCTCGCTGATCGCTTGAAGGCGCAACTCGACCGCCTCGATCGTCTTGCGTGGATGTCTGAAGAGATGGAAGGCGTGTTGTTGCGCGTGAAAGCGCATATCGAAGGCGGTGACATCGAGACTCAGGTCGCGCGATTTGGGAATGCTTGGCGGCTTTCTGAGCGCAGCATGGCACGTCTCTACGCGCTGGTTGGCTGGCGAGAAGACGCCGCACGACGTCATGACCGACCTCGGAAGCAAGTCCTGAGCGACCAATCACTCTTCCACCTCACCACGCTCAAAGGACCGACACGTCACCACCAACTCGTATCAGAGGCTGGCTTGTCTGAGCGACAAGCGGACCGCTATGGACGCGAACTGCAAGCGCTGCTGGCGGAGAGTGATGAGGCGCCGCCAAGGCCTTCGCCACCGCCACCGCTGTCGAAACGCCAGAAATCCCAGTTAGACACACTGCAGCAGGCGATTTCTAAAATCGCAACAGCACACGCCATCGCACCCGAAGTGTTAGCGAAAAAACGCGATCTTATTGCCGTGCTAGATGGGCGGGGATGGCAACCGACCGGCTGGCGGAAGGAACTCATTGGAGAGGTCATTGATGCGTTTAATTGAAATCTTTGCAGGATCAAAGCGGGCTGAAATGTACATCTATGTCGAAAAATCAAGCGGCGTAGAGCGTGTCCCCAGTGAGCTGTTGTCGCAATTGGGCACACTCCGCTCAGTGATGGTCATGCCGCTAACGCCAACAACACGTTTAGCCCGTGTTTCAGCGGAGGTGGTCCTCGAGCGCATCAACGCACAGGGATACTTTTTGCAACTCCCACCATCACCGGATGCGCTCGTCGAGCAGCAGATCTCGGCGATGATAGAGGCAGAGGAGCAGTTGAGCCAACGCGAGCATGGCCAACCAGAGTCCCAGGGAAAGCCCAAGTCCGACCAAAACGAGTATTGAGGCCAGACTGGCGCCGACCATGGCAAATGCATTGTAAACATTCAACGCTGCCACTCGATTCACGACAGCGCCGTGATTCTGCTGCAGGCGCACGTACAACGGCAGCACCATAAAACCGCCACCGGCCGCGGTCAGCCAGATGCCAATGAGTCCGCTCACCGTACCTCCAAACCCAATCAGTAGACCTGCACAGCCAATGACGCTCGCGCCAAGGAGGACACGCGCCGAGACACGAAGGCGCTGTGCAAGAATTCCGAGCCCAGATCCCATGCCAATGCCCAAGACAAACAGCGTGAGAATGCCGGGTACCAGCGAGGCCTCCAACCCCCAGGCTTCGGTCACCAACACCGTAAGATGTGCAAGCCACACCGAGCCAAGCGCCCAAAATCCGCTGATCACATGAATGCATGCCCGCGCCAGCGGCTCTCGCTGCACGGAGTGAATCAATGCACGAAAGGAGGCGGCTCGCACATCTGTAGAGAGGGTTGTGGCAGGCAACCCCGCAGAGAGCCACCAGCCAACCAGCGCCAAACTGAGGCACAACACGCCAAGCGTGATGGGGGAGTGCAGGATCAGCAATGAGCCCACTGCCGTACCCACCAAAATTGCAACAAAGGTAATCGTTTGCAAACAGGCATTTGCGCCAGATAAGCCGTGTGGTGTCACCCAGCGTGGGAGTAGCGCATACTTTAGAGGGCCAAGCAGGGCAGACTGCACTCCAAGACCTGCAACCACAATGAGCAGCAACACAGCTGATTGTTTCCACAACCCCACAAACGCGAGGATGGTAAGCGCGACCTCTAACCCCTTTAGCTGCATCAGCCGACGCCGTATTGAGATCTCATGACTTAGCGAAGCCGCCACTGTCGCAAGGAGAACAAAGGGGAGAATAAACAACAGGCCGGCGAGATTTGACCACATCACCGCAGAGAGGGCGCCGGCCTCAAAAATACCGGCGCTGACGGCGACCACCAATCCCATTTTCAATAGATTATCGTTGGCCGCCCCAAACCCCATCAGGGCCATCAGCCGAGGGACTGCCTGCGTTGCTCCGTCAGGCAACGGCTTCGGCCGCCTCGTCTAAGCGCGCCGAGTCAAGAATTTGAACGAGCTTTCCATCAACAGCAATCACACCGGCCTTGGTTAAATTTGCCAATAAACGACTAATCGTTTCTGGCGCAAGACTCAGATAATCAGCAATGTCTGTTCGCGGCATTGGCAAATCGAAGGTGACGGCAGACAGTGACCGACGCTTATGATGGGCACTCAAATCCCGAAGAAACAGGGCAAACCGAGCGAGCGCAGGCAAATTGGCGCGTGTGATCTGCCGCTGTGCGATTGCGGCTTGTGTCGAGAGTGCTTGCAACAGTCCTTGCGTCAATAGCGGTTGACGTAATGACGCTTCACGGAGTCGATCCATCGGCAAACGACAGACGGTTGAACGATCAAGGGCGACCGCAGTGAAGGCATACTCACCACAGGACAATCCACATGCACCCACTAAATCACCGGGTAGACGAAATCCGGAGACATGCGACTCCTGCCCACACACTGGCGTCAGGATTTTGAATGCCCCGCTTTTGACCACATATAAGTTTTGGCTACGATCGCCGCTACGGTAGAGCGCCTGCCCCTTGGAGACCTTGAGATCTTCCGCCACCACAGGCCCAAGCGCTGACGTAAAGCACCCAGTCATGCCTGGGAGACACAGCGCATGAAGTGCACATTGATGACAACGGCTCGCGTCGGCATGTGCCATCGACGCAAGATGTTGTTGGTCTAAGCCCATCCCTTTGCCTCAACCTGTTTGAGGTTTCTTTGTAGAACAATTTATGCCTTGAATCAACAGAAGGATTATGTTGCGTCGCACAAAAAGCATGGTATCGTTTACTCATTGTTCTCTGGAGGTTGCCATGCAAACCCTTGATTCATCACTCGCTTTCTATTCATTACAACACGCAGAGCAGGCGCTGAAAGACGCCAATCGTTGGTTTAACCATCT
>RFUY01000200.1 GCA_009922705.1 Gammaproteobacteria bacterium | reverse complement strand
TTCTTAGCAATGCCGTGGTACACCCGATGGGAGTCGACGAAGGCAGTACCGGCGAGGGTGACGAAATGAAAGTATGGATCGCATTACTGACAGGATTGTGGACGATGGGCGCGATCGCCGCGGGTGGTCCTCAGTATCCGTTGGAGCCCATGACGCCGGACTACAATGACAAGGCGTCTTTGCAGCGAGGCCTTGCGACCTTCTCCCACTACTGCATGGGGTGTCATTCGCTGGAGTATCAGCGGTATGAGCGCACAGCCAATGATTTGGGGATTGATCCAGATGTCATGACCAGCGCATTGCTTCCGGAGTCTAAGAAAATCGGTGATCTTGGAACCATTGCGATGCCAGCCGGTGCAGCGGCCGCGTGGTTTGGGGCGCCGCCACCAGATTTGACGTTGGTGGCAAGAAAGCGCTCACCAGAGTGGGTGTACACGTACATGAAAACCTTCTACACCGATCCAACGCGCCCATTGGGCGCCAACAATCTGGTGTTCCCGAAAGTGGGCATGCCGCATGTGTTGGAGCCACTTCAAGGGGTGCAGCGTGCGGTGTGTAAAGAGGCCCCAGTCCGAGAGGGTGGGCAGATCAAAACAGATCCAATTTCTGGGAATCCAATCACGGCTGAGCAATGCGGTGTCTTGGAAGTCGTCGAGGGCACAGGAACCTTGTCTGCGGCGGAATACGATCAGTTGATCTACGATCTGGTAAACTTCCTCGAATATGTCGGTGAGCCGTCGAAAGCAAACGCACATGATCTCGGGATCAAGGTGTTGCTGTTCATCATGTTGTTCTTCGTATTTGCGTATCTGCTGAAGCGCGAATATTGGAGAGACGTGCACTGAAATCAGGCGCTTCATTGAATTCCGACAGCCGGCCTTTGCCGGCTGTTTTGTTTGACTAATCGGAGACTATTCTCATGTCCGTCGTGACCAAACGCTCCACCATGACCTTTTTCTCAGATCCCATGGATCATCTGTCGCATCGCGTCCGGATTGTCTTGGCAGAGAAAGGGGTGACGGTCGATATTATTGACTGTGACCCTGATGCGATCCCAGAAGAAGTCTCTGAGATAAATCCATACAACAATCTGCCGACCCTTCTGGATCGTGACTTAGTGTTGTATGAACCGAATATCATGATGGAATATCTCGATGAGCGATTTCCGCATCCACCGTTGTTACCAGTGTATCCAGTGGCGCGAGGAAACGCCCGGATGTTTTTGCACCGGATTGAGAAGGAGTGGACGCCACTGATTCGCGCTATCGAACAGGCGAAGCGGACTAACAAGCGGCCGACGGCAGCGATAAAGGAGCTCAGGGATCAACTGATCACGATTTCTCCAATCTTTGATGAAATGCCGTATTTCATGAGTGAAGAGTTTTCGATTGTTGATTGCACGGTCGCCCCCATTTTGTGGCGGCTTCCACATCTTGGGATTGAGTTGCCGCCAAAGCAGACGCGAGGCCTTCAAGACTATCAGTACCGGATGTTCAATCGAGATGCCTTCCAAGCGAGCTTGTCGGAGGCTGAACGCGAGATGCCGCGCGTCTAATGGCGCTTGGTTCATCGCGTCCCTATCTGATCCGCGCACTCTATGCGTGGATCGTTGATGGTGATGAAGATCCTTTTGTTGTCGTGGATGAGCACTATCCAGGCGTTGAGGTTCCTGCCGGCCATGGCAAAGACGGACAGGTGGTGCTCAATCTCGCGCCACGTGCCATCAATGGACTGAGTATGGATGCCGCGGGAGTGGTGTTTGAAACGCGTTTTGGCGGGCTGCCAACGCGAATTATCTTACCCTACGGCGCGATTACCGCGATCTATGGGCGTAACTCTGGTCTTGGTATGGCGTTTGGCCAAGAACCGGGAGGTCCTCCTGAACGAGAGACGGGGGACTTGGTTGCGGGCCACCCACTCCCAACAGAGGTCACTGAGGCGCCTCGAAAGCGCCCCACCTTGCGTGTCGTGAAGTCTGACGACTGAACGTTAATCGATGTATTCGAAGACCCGTACGATGCGTTTCGCACCAAAGGCACCTTGCGCGATCTGAGTGACGGCCTCGGCTTCTGTGCGAGTGACTAACCCCAACAAATAGACGGTTGCTTCTTCGGTGGTGACCTTAATCCGATTTGCCAACTCAAACCCAAGTTCGTTCAACAGTGCTGCTCGGATCTTGGTGCTGATGACGACATCGTTTGAGCGGACCAAGGC
>RFUY01000199.1 GCA_009922705.1 Gammaproteobacteria bacterium | reverse complement strand
GGAGACCAACTGGAGAGTTCGCCAGAATCTTCGATAGCCCTGGCACGCACGCTAACTGGGCACTGAATGATTACCGCCTCATCGCCAATGGCGATCTGATGGTGGCTGCCGGCGGAAAGCTGGAGATTAAAGACTCCACAGTGCTCGGATCGATCCGCACAGCCCTTGGGGCCGGGGATCTTCAGATCGAGAACTCCGTTATCGCCGGTACGCCGCTAGGAAATCAACGAGGCCAATCGCTGGTGCAGTTAGAAGGCGGCAACAACGTATTCAACAACAGCCTGATCGATAGCCTGGATGCCAGGTTCCTCAGTGGCGGCAGCCTCAGTGCGAGCGCAACAACCCATGTCTTGGCTAGCGCCACGCCTTGGGCAGTCTCCACTACCACCGACGCCGAGTACACCTCTCTTGCGAGTTTTGCAGGCCCAAGCGCAAACACACCTCTAATTGCCTGGGGTGATAAGGACAATACGAACGCCAAAATCAATTTCGAGTTCCAGGGTCCTCAGGGGACACAGAAAGCACCTAGTGCTAAACAGCGCACGCTGCCCGTGCAGCTCAGCGAGTCCGCCCTGCCTCAGGTCGCAAGTAACGGTGCCACCACCTTTTCGCTGGCAGCCCGCTTCCTCGAACCTGTGAGCGGTTTCGATAACACCGACCTGCAGACCGCCCTCGGCACAACGGCTGTGCAGGCTGGGTGGCAAGTCGCCACTGCTCCGGTGAGCAGAGATGGAGGGCGGAACTGGAGCTTCCAACTCACTAGCCCTGTGGGGTTCAGCACGCCGGTGACGCTGAACCTTGCAGCAGGTGCCGCCAACTCTGCCTTGGTGAGCGGATTGGCCAGTGATGCCTCGAACAGCTTCAGTTTGAAGCCCCTCGGAAG
Organism: Gammaproteobacteria bacterium; assembly: GCA_009922705.1. Classification (GTDB taxonomy): domain Bacteria; phylum Pseudomonadota; class Gammaproteobacteria; order Pseudomonadales; family Litorivicinaceae; genus HIMB30. The sequence continues at coordinate 1,336 of RFUY01000199.1, read as the reverse complement.
CAGCAGTGGCGGCGGCGGAAATAGCAGCAGTAGTGGTGGGGGGAGCAGTGGTGGAGGTGGCACAGGAAGTGCTACGGGCTCCACGTCACCTGGGCTGGACAACGACAATCTTGATGAATCTCCCGAAAATCACAATGGGCTAATCATCGATGCCAACAACGATGGCGTTGCCGATGCCACGCAATCCAATGTTGCGGGCTTTCGTCGGATTGGCGACGGCAGCACACCGGGTGATTACGCCGCTTTGGCCGTCGGCCCCACTTACACTCTCAACGCGGTAACGCTACTCCCAATTACCAACAATCAGGTGCAGGTTTCTCTGCCCTCAGGAGGCAGCATCACTGCCCCGATCCCTAATGGGATTACAGCACTCCTGGAGCCACTTGAATTCTATGTGGAGGGCGTGACACCCGGCGCAAGCATCGAGGCAGAACTCTTCATACCAGAGAATTTTACTGAGCAAACTGACGCCTACATGCGCTTCAATTATCAGACAAAGCGATTCGAAGAGTATGTTGACGAGAATGGCGCCAAGCTCTACCGGTTATTGGACGAGAACGCCGATGGGAAGGTAGACAGAATTGTCTTTACTCTCATCGATGGCGATACTCGATGGGATGGAGATCGCAGGGCCAATGGCGTGATTATTGATCCCGGCAGTCCAATCGACGCCCCCTTGGCTTTCAAAGGCCGTGATAAGCGCGATCAGATCACCGGCAACCTCCTCTCCAATAATATCTGGGGCAAAGGTGGCAATGATCGTCTGTTTGGCGCGTTAGGCCGCGATGTCATTCATGGAGGCAAGGGAAACGACCGCATCATCGGCGGAGAGCATGGTGATTGGCTAAAAGGCGGAACCGGCGCCGATCGATTCATCTATCACTCAGAAGCCGATTCGTCTGCAGACAACCATTTCCAGCAAGACGTCATCAGCCATTTCCAGAGAAATGACCGCATCGATCTACGCCATTTTGATGCTGATGCAAGTCAGGCCGGGACTCAGCATTTTCGCTTTATCGGCAAACGCTTCTTCTCAGGCAATAGCGGCGAGCTCCGCTTCCATGCCGGCCTGCTTTCTGCTGACCTCGATGGCGACAGAATTGCAGACTTTGCTGTTGCCATTGACGGCAAGCTCCACGCACATCAGCTGTTGCTGGGACGCTGAGCCACCCCATAGAACGACACCGAACAGTCGGCATGAAAGCGAGTCAGCGGCGCCAGCACTGGCTCGCAGCAGGCATGAGCCTTTATCTTCTGTCGTCAAGTGCCAAGCAGTCTCACTCGAGGAGCCCGAGGAAACTCTGCTTACAACAACTGGCTTAACTCTGAACAAAAC
>RFUY01000198.1 GCA_009922705.1 Gammaproteobacteria bacterium | reverse complement strand
ACTCATTCGCTAGAGTCACCATCAGATTGTTGGCCCCCGCTTTTGACGCCCGATAAAAGTACGCGGCCGCTCCTTTGTGTTGCTGCGATCCCATAAAAGACGAAATGATGGCGATCCTTGGGTTCTTGCTCCGCGTCAGCGGTTCAAGAAACGCCCGAGCCGTAAAAAAAGGTCCCACCATGTTGGTCATAAGGACCGGTGCAACCGCCTCGGCTGTGTTGCCTGCATCATCGATCCCACCGCGGGCGCTCATGGCACCCGCGTTGCACACCACCACATCCAGTGGCGTATCGATCATTGTGGCGATGCCAGCCAAGGCCTGCGCGTTACACACATCGGCGGCATGAATTTGGCAGTTATCGGTGTGTTCGGCACGCAGCGATTGCAACGCCTCGGCTCGATCGGGGTGGCGGCACACCGCAATGACTCGGTGTCCCTGCGCAAGAGCCTGCCGGGTCATCTCTAACCCAATGCCTCGATTCGCGCCAGTGATCAAATACGTCTCTGCCATGGGTGCTGCGCCTCCCGTCGTTGAGCTATTTCAAAAATATAAATTCGATGCTGCCGCTGTAATCCTGCGCCACACCGGCGATACGCTTAATTGACCGGTGCGATGCCTTGTCCGCTTGCAGGTTCATCACCATAACCGATGTCTCCCCGCCGGGCGTGTGCGTGATCATCAGCCCCAGTCGAGCATTGTCGGCGCGTCGAACCAACTCCATCAGACCCAGTGGACTGCCCTTGGCGACCAATACTTTGGTCAGTTGCGCGGCACCCTTATCGCCAGACGTCAGCGCCGACGAGGCGCCTGAGGTGCCGCCTGCAGCCGCTCGACTGCTGCTCGCGTCAGGGCCGCCCGCCTCTTCCTTCAACATGCGTCCTTGTGCATCGGCCAGTTGCTGGGCCGCCTCAAGGGAGTTACCCGTTGCCAAAGTAAGCGACGAGCCGTCTTGCGAGTCCACGAATCCCACATTCACGCCAATCATGAGCGCAACCCCAGCCGTAACACCCGCGCCCAACAGGGCCCATGGGTTCCAGCGTGATACCCAATCCTGCTGCTGAGATTCGAGTGTGGATCGCTGAGGTTTTTGCGGCGTAACGCGGGCGATTTCAGCCATCAAGGCTTGGTGCCCTGTCGCCACATCCAACTCGCTGACCCCCAGGCGCTCATCAAGCGAAGCAAAGGCCTGCTGGATCTGCTGCTCCTGCTCAGGTGTGAACGGGTTCGGTTGGGTCGCCATGGTGTTCAATTGGTCAAATGTTGTCGGCAAACTTCTAGGTAATCACGAAACTTCTTTTTTGCTTCATACAAAAAAGTGCGTGTCGCGCCCTCACTGCGACCGATGGAGGCGGCAATCCGCGCAATCGGCACCCCATCGAGCTGGTCTTTGATCACACCCGCTTCAGTCGGCCGGTCCATGGCGAAATCCGCCAACCGCTGCTCAACGCAGGCTTGAACATACACGCTGGTGTTATCCGGCTCAGGCGCTGCCACCTCAGGTTCCGGGGTAACGGGTAAGTCGCTGTCCGCGCCCTTCTCCACCCCGCCCCAAAAACTGTGCTCCAGCCTCACCCCAGCGCTGCGCAGGTGGTCGATGGCCATGCGCTTGGCCACTGTCATGATCCATGCGGCGGGCTGGTGAATGGTCTCACCGGTCAGTAGCGCCTCGTAAAGCTTCAAAAATCCCTCCTGAACAATTTCCTCGGCTCTTCCCTCGGGTACACCGCTCCTTTGCAGGGCCGCATGGATCCGCTTGGCGGACGCCAAATAGGCCATGCTCACTGTGTCTCGCGGATTTGCCAAGGTTCCTCTTACTTAAGACGAATAAGCCGGTGAAATGTCAGGGTCAGGCCAAAAAGCCGTTGGGGGAGGCACCGGGTAACCGCGGGTAAACTCAAAGCCTCTGAATACGCGGGAACACCGATTGTTGCCATGAAGAGGGCCTCCATCATCACTGTAGCCAGCGGATTGGCGCTGCTCACAGGCCTGATTTTAGCCGTCCAAGAGATAGGGTCTGCGTCCTTGAAGGTCCCCCTGCTTACCGGGTACAGCGCAGAAGCCCGAGCCAGTGAGCGTTACGGCTCATACCCCACGGAATTTGAGAAATTTGAGGCGGCCTTTCAAACCCTACAAGGCAAGGTCGGCGGTAAAGAGGTATCGCTGGTCACCATCCCAAACGATTACGTCAGCCGACTCGAGTGGTATATCGTGAGTAACTACCTGACCGGTCAACTCATTCAATCTGAGCCTTTGTCTATCCACGGCCTACGAATCTTTAA
>RFUY01000197.1 GCA_009922705.1 Gammaproteobacteria bacterium | reverse complement strand
GATTACTTGCTCTGCATCGTTTTCATGAGATCCGCAGCAGACTGCTTCATCACATGAATAGACTCTTCACCCAATTTGGTAAATGAGTCTGCCTGCTTTTTGGCCAATGCGGCCATCCGCTCTTGCACCTTTGCTAAATAGGCTTTTTGAACCTCCATGGCTTCAGGCAAGGAATTACAACCGCACACTTGGCGTGCTTCTTCGAGGTAATCGTTCACAAGTTCAGTCGCAACGCGTGTCTGCTCTTCCGTAATAGTTTCGATCAGACTCCGCTGCATCTCTAGCAGGTTCGTGTAGGGCTTCATCATCTGGGCATAGGCCTCAGCACCCATCATGCTCTGAAACTGCTTCATCATGGCTTCGTTTTGCTTCATTAACTGTTCAAACACGGACTCATCCTCCCTATGGTGCACCGCAACAAAGGAACGATATAGGGCTATCCGAACTTTTGCAACCCCCCAGCGACAAGGGGCAAATTCGCGCCAGCAATCGAGAGTTTGCTACACTGCCAAAAGCCTAAAAGGACTCCGCATGCAACCGCTTTGGACCCCGACACGAGATCATATCGCACAGACCCAAGTGGTCGATCTGATGGCGATGCTGAATCAACAGACTGGACGCGCGCTTGGAGAGTATGCGGCCTTGCACCGATTCAGTGTGCACGAACCAGAACAGTTTTGGCCGGCTGTGTGGGCGCATGCAGGCATCCTCGGCGACCCTGGCGAACGCGTCTTAAGTACCCGGACATTACCGGGCGCTCAGTTCTTTCCAGACGGCACCCTCAATCTCGCAGAAAACTGTCTGATGCGCGGAGAACCCAAGGCATTAGCACTGAGGGTGTATACCGAACGAGGGCACGTTGCTTCACTCACGCGCCAAGAGCTGATCATGCGCGTCGCAACCGTACAAGAGGCCTTGAGTGCAGCCGGCATTGCCGCTGGCGACGTGGTCGCGGGATTCTTACCCAATGGTGCGGAAGCCATCATCGGTGCACTCGCGACACTCAGTCTTGGCGCCATCTGGACCAGTTGCTCACCAGACTTCGGTATTGATGCGGTCATCGATCGATTTGGACAGACTCAACCGAAAGCACTTCTGGCCGTCTCAGAGGTCCTCTACGGTGGAGTCGTTCGCGACGTGAGTGCCACGACCACTGCTTTACTCGCGGGCATCCCCTCGCTCGAGGTGTGTTTGCATGTTGGAACGCCCCCGTCCGACGTCTCCTCGGATGCTCGCGTGAAACGGCTTGACCAGCTGCCGGTTGCAACCCAAACACCCCGATTTTTACGCGTGAATGCACAGCATCCTGCCTTTATTCTTTACAGCTCAGGCACCACGGGGGCCCCCAAGTGCATCATCCATTCACACGTTGGCGCCCTTCTGCAGGTGGTCAAGGAACATCGCTATCATGTCGACATCAAACCAGGCGATCGGCTGTTCTACTACACGACCTGCGGTTGGATGATGTGGAACTGGCTCTGCCTTGGCCTGGCGTCAGAAGCTGCCTTGATGCTGTACGACGGCTCTCCATTTGCACAGGGTCCTGAAACGCTCTGGTCTCTCGCGGCAGCGGATCAATGGACCGTCTTTGGAACCAGTGCCAAGTATCTCAGCGCACTCGACAAAGCAGGATATCGCCCCGCCACAGAGGATCTCTCCGCACTCAAAGCAGTGTTATCGACCGGCTCGCCGCTCGCTCCGACAACCTTTGAGTTCGTCTACCGTGACATTAAGGCCGACGTACTCCTGGGCTCCATCTCCGGGGGAACCGACATCCTCTCCTGTTTCTGCCTCTGTAGTCCTCTCCTCCCCGTCTACTCAGGGCAATTACAGTGCGCAGGCCTTGGCCTCGATGTCGATGTAGTGGACCCAGATGGGCGTTCCGTGACGGGTACCCAGGGCGAATTAGTGTGTCGACGCCCTTTCCCAAGTCTTCCAGTCGGGTTTTATCACGATCCCGACAATCAAAAGTATCACGCGGCCTACTTCGAGAAGTTCCCGGGATTGTGGACACACGGTGACTATGCTGAACGGACCCTGGAAGGTGGCTTCATAATCCACGGCCGCTCAGACACGACCCTAAATCCAGGAGGTGTTCGCATCGGGACCGCAGAACTCTACCGCGCGTTGGATGACCTGGAGTCCATTCGTGATGCCGTCGCCATTGGCGTTCGACGAGATGAGGATGAGGACATCGTTTTGTTCGTCGTCCTCCCCGAGGGCGAGTCATTAACGGAGGCGCTCGCCGAAGACCTGCGTGCACGGATTCGGGCCGCGAGAAGCCCGCGTCACGTGCCGAAGATCATCGCAC
>RFUY01000196.1 GCA_009922705.1 Gammaproteobacteria bacterium | reverse complement strand
GGAGCGGCGGCGGCTGATCTGCCCCTGCGGCTGGTGTGGGGCGGGGCAGGTTTATTGATGCGCGGCGATTGCGCGGGCGGCTTGGAGCGGGCTTGGCGAGCAGCCCTGATCGCACGGTGAAGCCCAGCCCTCGGCCCCGCAGCAAGACGTGCTGTGGTGTCTTTGATGCGATTCTTAGCTTATGACCTCTTTGGGATCTTGCTGTAACCAAGCTCGGCTGCCTTCGCTGCCAGTTCAACCCGGTTGCCGGCGCGAAATTTGCCGATCAGGCTGCTGACGTAATCCCGTGATGTTGTTGTAGCGATGAACAGCTGCTCAGCAATCTGACGGTTCGTCAAGCCCTTTGCGACCAGCGACAGCACCTGCCTTTCTCTCACCGAAAGATGTACGCCGGCATCGGCTGCAACCGCGCGAGCTCGCGCGACGGCTGGATCTACATAGTTCCGACCGCTTTGTAGGCAGTCTGCTGCATGTCGGAAGTTGAGTTTGCCGATGCTGTGTATCGAGAGGATCACCTGCACGCCAAGAGCCAGTAATCGATCCACATCAGCATGGTTGTTCGAGGTGAGGCAGTAGAGTGCAATAGGCGGATGCTCGAGTTGTTGACAATGTTCGAGTAGGGATACCCCACCATCCTTGGCGATTGAATCGGTCAGCAGTAAGAGGCACGCGCTTGGCTCTGCGATGAGCAAGTCGAGGACTTCGCGTTCGTTGAGCCCAGCTCCGACGAGCTGGGTCCGCACCCCAGCTCGTCGACTGAGCACTGCGCAGAGAAAAGCCTCGATCTCATCACCGGTACCCACCACGACAGGCCACTTGCTGATCACCTCGTCAAAGTGAGCCCAGTGATTCGCGAGGTCCGGATCGGAAGGGTTGAAGGGCAAGTTCTATCACCAGTGTCAATGCTTTTATTCTGGCATTCAAGTGCGCAGTTTTGCGGTGGTTGATCAGTGTGATGACTGGTTTTTTATCCGGCTTATGCCGGGGTCGTTGTGGTGAAGGGCAAGTGACGGTCTTGTGTGTCTGGCGGCGAACAGTTCAGTAGGGGCTGTTGGTACCTTGGTGCGTGGATCTGAAACCCTCGCAAGACTTGCGATTGGCTTAAATTTATTGTTCTGATTTCAGGGTTTCAGGGGTAGGTCTCTTGGGCTTTCAAGATTTTGATGGATATGGAATCCTTCTTGTGGCCAGTGGGGGCGGGCCCCTTCGTTGCCCTTGGGCATGCGCTCTGGCAATGTTCCACTGTGGTCGAGTTGAGGGTCTCTATGGTCAGGCTCTGATTCTGAGAATCTGATGAGAGAATCATGAAAAAAGCCTGATCCTTTCCTTGCGGGATGGGTATTCGTGGAGATACCCGACACTTGTCGGGTTGTGAAACGCCCTCCTCGGTGGAGAGGATTGACGCATTCCGATTTCAAATGCATGGGTCTGCTCAGCGGTGGTCTTGACTACGCCGTCAATCCATCGGGTCCAGATATTCTTGATTTTGATCTGGCAAAAGACAGGCTTGATTTTGGGGATACATCTGTTCACGGTCTGATTCTTGGCAAGCTGGCTGATGGGTCGGCCGTGATTGTGAACCCTTGGCAGGAGAGCGACTACCAGCGCGTCTTCAAGACTGATGGCATGCCGCTGCGTTGGGATGAGATCACGCTGGATAACATTGCAGCGGTTGGCAATGAGCATCTGCGCGCTGATATTGGCGGTGTTCTGTCGTGGGAGAACGGTGTTGGTCCCATCGATTCGGATGGAACTATTTATATCCGCTCTCACGAATACGGAGTTCAAGAAAGGATTGAGGGTTTTGATCCACAGAGCAACAAGCTTAGTTTTCTCTATCTTGGTACACGCGAGCGACTCTCGGCTGAAGACACGGATGAAGGTCTGTTGATCACCGTGCAGCCCAGTCAGCAGAGTGTGCTGCTCGTTGGTGTGACTAGCAGTGAATTGTTGGGCCGAAATCTCGAATTTCATTTCGACCAGATCGAAGAGGACAATCTTGAAGCCGTGTTCGGGTTCCAGGCCTCTGATCTCAGCTTGGTCGATCGCACGGTGCTGCTCACTCCTGAGGCGCCAGTTGGCGCCACCACCGATGGCTTTCAAACACGGCTTGGTCGTGATGTGACATCCAGCGGTCTGATGAGTTCCATCGAAGCGACGCCCATGCACGAAAGCATGCATGGACACGAAAGTCTGCACGACACCTTGGTGGAGAGCAGTGGTCAGCTCAATCTCTCAGCGAGTGGCAGTCTCTATTGGGGAGGAATGAGTGGCCAGCTCACGATCACCAATAGCGGCGTTACTGCGGTTGAAAACTGGCAGGTGAGCTTCGAAACGCCTCATGCCGATTTTCAGAGTTGGGCGGGTGA
>RFUY01000195.1 GCA_009922705.1 Gammaproteobacteria bacterium | reverse complement strand
CTTGGCAGCAAAGCCTCAGCACAGTCACCTGGCACACACCAACGCTCCAATTCACGACGCTGTGGCAGGCACGCGCCGACTTATTTCCCTGGCTTGGTGTGATCGTGCCAATGGGTCTCTTTAACGTGATCGGGTCTCTTCAGAATCTTGATAGCGCTGATGCCGCAGGAGACCACTACGGCACCCGCTCATGCCTTCTGATTGATGGTGTCGGAACGCTGGCAGCCGCAGCGTTGGGATCATGCTTTCCGACCACGATCTACATCGGTCATTCAGGTTTCAAAGACCTCGGGGCCGGTTCGGGGTATTCCTGGCTCAACGGTGTAGTGATGGCAGCAGCCTGCTTTCTAGGACTCTTCGGTCTGATCTCAATCCTTGTTCCCATTGATGCAGGCATGGCGATTGTTCTCTACATCGGAATTGCGATGACGTCACAAGCATTCCAGGCCACGCCATCAAGGCATGCACCGGCTGTGGTCTTGGGGATTCTTCCAGGCTTGGCGGGATGGGGATCGCAGTTGCTGAAGGCCGGCCTGCGAACAGGCGGTCTTGGGAGCGATGCCAGACCTTTTAATGATGCGATGATCACCCAGTTGGCATCAGGTGATGTTTGGGCTGCTGGAGCCTTTGCGCTTGAGCAAGGGCAGATCATCACATCAATGTTGTTGGCTGCCCTGTTGGTGTTTGCCATTGAAAATAGGTTTCTAGCTGCAGCGGTCTGCAGTGGATCTGCAAGCCTTCTTGCCTGGTTCGGAGTGCTGCATGCCTGGACATTCTCCACAGGAGATACTGTTTTAAATCTGGGCTGGGGGACTGGTCAGCCGTGGGCGATTGCCTATCTCGTCATCACTGTATTAATTTTGATTGCTCGTGCTCTTCCTCAAGAGTCCCAATAACAATCATCTTGTGGTGGCAGTGATGTCGCACTTTTTGGATCGACTGATCAGTGACGGTGCTTCAGCCAGCTCTTGATTTGACCCGGCCACTCGCTCGGATGATCATTGGCCTTCAGCTTCACATCCAGCATCGAGCCGAGCAAGACGATGCCGCCCCGGCGTAGAGCTGAGAGCAGATGCCAGCCCAACCCGAAAGCCACCAGAATCCAACCCACTACATGTAGGTGATAAACCCAGTGGTCGAGCTGATGATCCTCCAGCCAGTGACGGTGCATTCCGAGACCGCTGAGGCAGGGGATCGCCAGAATGAGCAGGATCGCCGCATTGGCAGGGTGCCGCAAGCGCCAGCTACCAATTGTGAATGTGTAGAGGATCAGGGCTGCAGCGAGGGGGAGCAAGATCGTGGCCAATGCCTTGTGGATCGAAAAGAGATCGATTGATGAGATCCAGGCTGCGTTTTACCACCCCCCCACATACTGTCCGTAGATCAAAAGTGCGCTCAGCCAGATCGCAATCACCGCAATGGCTGTGCCTGCGTGCAGTAGGCGAAGGAGCGACGGTTGATAAGGCGCCTTAGCGGCCATGATTCGAGCGTGCGAGAGGGATGCGGCTAGACCGAGACGGTGCCTTGAAAACGGCCAGAGCCAGTAGGGGCCCAGGGTGCTGTCTTTGATGGTTTTAGGGGCGCTTCGGTTGAACTGCAACTGGGGTGAGGGTTATTGATGTGTTTCCACCCGCCACCAGCACGTTTGCCGGCAGAGAGGGGGGATTGCAACATATGAGTTGACCCTAGAAGTGCGCTCGCCTATCTTTGAGAATTGATTGTGGAGTGCGGCTGGCTGTGTGCTCTTGTCGTTGCAGTCGTTCCGCTAGCCAAGGTCTACCGCACGTGCCCCAAGTCGTCCGTTCGTCATCCCTGTTCGTCGAAGTTACCAGGCTGGTCATCGTTTTGATCCTCTGCCTATGCAGTGTTCCTCTGGCGGCCACTGCAGCCGTTGTTGAACCGATCCCTCCCGACGCCTCGTTGTTGCAGCTGGGTCAGAACCGCAAGCTCGTTGCTCTCGGGAAGTCGATCTTCGAGGATGAGAATCTGTCTTTGAAGCGAAATATGTCGTGTGCAACCTGTCACGCCATTGCCGCAGGGGGGACAGCAGGCTCCGATCTTGGTAATCGACTAGCTGGTGTGCATCAAGGTTCAGCCTTTCAGGGCTTTGAATTCAAGCCTTCGGCCGAGAATGCACTTGGTTTTCGCAATGTGCAGACCAGTGCCTACTCCGCTTTGAGTCCGCCATTGTCACAGCTTCACATTGTGTTGGGTTTACTTTTCCAGGCATAATTGATGATCCTGGTTCATTTTCAGGCAATATTAATTCTCCATATCCTGCTCTTGGTCCAGATCCTAAAAATCTAATATGAGTAAACTAGATGAACAAGGAAAGCCAATCTTCAGACCTGACGGCAAGGTTTTGAAGG
>RFUY01000194.1 GCA_009922705.1 Gammaproteobacteria bacterium | reverse complement strand
TGTGCAGGCAGAGAGGAAGTCGAGATGACATTAGGTGTTGTCGGTCGTAAGGCCGGTATGACTCGTATTTTTACTGAAGACGGGGTGTCCATTCCGGTCACCGTGGTTGAAGTAGAACCGAATCGGGTCAGTCAAGTTAAGACCGTTGAGAAAGACGGATATCAAGCGATTCAGGTGACTGTCGGCGATCGTCGTGCACAGCACCGCGTTTCCCAGCCAATCAAAGGGCATGTCGCGAAGGCGGATATGCGGATGGGCCGTGGTCTTTGGGAGTTCCGTGTTGACGATCTGGGTGATTTGTCGATCGGCTCTGAGATCACCTGCGCCTTCTTTGAAGCAGGGCAGAAGGTCGATGTGACGGGTCAGTCAAAAGGGAAAGGATTTGCTGGCGTCATCAAGCGCTGGAACTTCCGCACTCAGGATGCTACCCACGGCAACTCGTTGTCGCATCGTGCGCCGGGATCGATTGGTAATTGCCAAACGCCAGGTCGCGTCTTTAAAGGCAAAAAAATGTCGGGGCATCTCGGTGCTGAGCGCGTGACCGTTCAAGGTCTTGAAGTTGTGCGCGTTGATGCGGATCACGGTCTGGTTCTGGTCAAGGGCGCGGTCCCTGGTGCCAATGGGACAGACGTCATCATCAAGCCTGCTGTGAAGGCCTGAGGGAGGCGATCATGGAATTGAATCTGGTAGCCGGTGGAACAGTCGAGGTCTCTGATCAGACGTTCGGTCGGGAATTTAACGAAACGTTGATTCATCAAGTTGTCACGGCCTACATGGCGGGTGCGCGTCAGGGGACGCGTGCGCAAAAGACCCGGTCTGAAGTGTCAGGTGGCGGACGGAAGCCTTGGCGTCAGAAGGGAACCGGCCGCGCACGTGCGGGTTCGACGCGTTCTCCGATTTGGAGAAGTGGTGGCGTGACCTTTGCTGCGAAGCCTCAGGATCACTCACAAAAAGTCAACCGGAAAATGTATCGCGCAGCAATGCGGAGTATCTGGAGTGAGCTTGTACGTCAAGAGCGCTTGGTAGTGACTCAGGAAATGTCTGTTGAGTCGCCCAAGACTCGGGCATTGGCTGAGAAGCTGAAGGCCATGGCGTTAGACAGCGTGTTGATTGTGACCGCAGAAGTCTCTGATGCACTGTTTTTGTCTGCGCGCAATCTGCCGCACGTGGATGTGCGTGATGCCGAAGGGATTGATCCAGTGAGCCTCCTTTCGTTTGAAAAGGTGTTGGTCACTGTGGACGCGCTGAAAGCGATTGAGGAGCAGTTGGCATGAACCAGGAACGTATCTTTACCGTCCTGAAAGGACCGCACGTCTCTGAGAAAGCGACGGTTGTTGCGGATCAGCATAACCAGTACGTATTTCGGGTGGCCTCTGATGCGACCAAGTTAGATATCAAGGCAGCCGTTGAGCAGCTGTTTGAGGTCTCGGTCACGAAGGTCAACGTAGTCAACATCAAAGGGAAGACCAAGCGGACAGCGCGTGGCATGGGTAAGCGCCAAGATACGCGCAAAGCCTATGTGACTGTTGCCGAAGGTCAGCAAATCTCTTTTGTAGCAGGCGAGTGAGGCGGAAGTCATGGCAATCGTAAAATGTAAACCCACGTCTGCTGGCCGCCGTCACATGGTCAAAATTGTTACGCCCGAGCTGCATAAGGGTGCGCCTTATGCGCCGCTGTTGGAAAAGCAGTCGCGGACTGGCGGTCGGAACAATGATGGTCGCATCACGACCCGTCACGTCGGTGGTGGTCATAAGCAGCACTACCGGGTGATTGATTTTAAGCGCAATAAGGATGGGATCCCTGGGAAGGTTGAGCGGATTGAATATGATCCAAACCGCAGTGCCCATATCGCCCTTATTTTGTATGCGGACGGTGAGCGTCGCTACATTATCGCCCCTAAGGGAATGTCTGCCGGCGACCCAATTCGGTCAGGTGAGGACGCACCGATCAAGGTCGGTAGCTGTTTGCCCTTGCGCAATATTCCTGTGGGGTCGATGGTGCATTGCGTCGAATTGAAGCCAGGTAAGGGTGCGCAAATGGCGCGGTCCGCGGGGGCTGCTGTGCAGCTGGTTGCGCGTGAAGGGCGGCATGCCACCTTGCGTCTTCGGTCGGGTGAAATGCGGAAGGTTCTGGCTGAGTGCCGTGCCACATTGGGGGAAGTCTCCAATGGAGAGCACAGCTTGCGCCAATTGGGTAAGGCGGGTGCCAAGCGTTGGCTGGGTGTCCGTCCAACGGTACGTGGTGTTGTGATGAACCCTGTTGATCACCCGCATGGTGGCGGTGAAGGCCGGACCTCGGGAGGGCGTCACCCTGTGTCGCCGTGGGGTATGCCCACGAAGGGATACAAGACACGTAGTAACAAGCGGACTGACGGCATGATTGTCCGTCGTCGTACGAAGTAAGGGAGAGGGATCCAATGCCACGTTCTC
>RFUY01000193.1 GCA_009922705.1 Gammaproteobacteria bacterium | reverse complement strand
TTTGTCAATGAAATCAATAAGAGACGCACGTTTGCCATCATCTCGCACCCGGATGCTGGAAAAACGACCATGACCGAAAAGTTGTTGCTGTTCGGCAATGCGATTCAGGTTGCCGGGACCGTCAAAGCCAGAAAAGCAGCTCGACATGCCACCAGTGACTGGATGCAGATGGAGCAGGAGCGCGGAATTTCCGTCACGACCTCTGTGATGCAGTTTCCCTATCGCGACCGTATCGTGAACTTACTGGATACGCCGGGTCACGAGGATTTTTCAGAGGATACCTATCGAACGCTGACGGCGGTCGATTCAGCGCTCATGGTGCTTGATGGAGCCAAGGGTGTCGAAGATCGCACAATCAAATTGATGCAAGTCTGTCGTTTGCGTGACACGCCCATCGTGACCTTCGTCAATAAACTGGATCGTGATATCCGAGATCCGATCGAGTTGATGGATGAAGTGGAAACGGTTCTGTCGATTCAGGCGACTCCGGTGACGTGGCCGATTGGGATGGGCCCACATTTTCTGGGTGTCTACCATTTGGCCGATGATGAGATTCATGTGTATACCAAGGGACAGGGTCACCGTATTCCCGAGGATAAGCGCATTTCCGGATTGCATTCGGAGGAGGCCAAAGCCTTACTGGGCAGAGAGTGGTCTGACTTTGTTGATCAAATCGAGCTGTTGCGTGAAGCGGCCCCAGCGTTTGATTTAGAGCAATTCCGCGCAGGCACGTTAACACCGGTCTTTTTTGGGACTGCCATGGGGAATTTTGGGGTCCGCGAAATGCTCGATGGGTTTGTGCACTGGGCACCGCCCCCAATTCACCGCGACACCAATGTACGGCCTGTGCACCCGACCGATGAGGGTTTTTCTGGGTTTGTGTTCAAAATCCAGGCGAATATGGATCCAAAGCATCGGGACCGAATTGCCTTTATGCGGATTTGCTCGGGCGCGTACACAAAAGGCATGAAACTTCGGCACACGCGCCTCGGCAAAGATGTACGGATTTCAGACGCGGTGACATTTTTTGCGGGTGACCGTGCGCAAACCGAAGAGGCGTTTCCGGGCGATATTATTGGGTTACACAACCACGGCACGATTCAGATTGGTGATACCTTCACGGAGGGCGAGGCGCTCCAGTTCACCGGCATTCCGCACTTTGCCCCAGAACTGTTTAAGCGGGTGCGTTTGAAAGATCCGCTGAAAACCAAACAACTGCAGAAGGGCCTGACTCAGCTCGCGGAGGAGGGCGCGACACAGGTATTTATGCCCTTTAAAAACAATGATTTGATCGTTGGCGCGGTGGGGACGTTACAGTTTGATGTGGTGGCCTTCCGTTTGCTGGATGAATACAAGGCTGAGGCGATTTACGACACGGTTAATGTGTATACCGCGCGTTGGGTTCGCTGCGCTGATGAGAAAAAGCTCGCTGAGTTTCGAGAGAAGGCCTACGAGAATTTGGCGGAGGATGGCGGTGGATACCTCACCTATCTCGCCCCCTCGCGAGCCAATTTGCAACTCATTCAAGAGCGCTGGCCAGAGATCCAGTTCCTGCCGACCCGAGAGCACTGAATGTGGGTGGATTGTAATGTGCATGTGGAGGGATGGAGCCCGGCGCAACGCCTGAACTGGACTGAACGGGCGCAGGCGGCTCAGATCGAGGCTGTGATCTGGTCAGGTACTGACCCGCTTCAATGGGACTTACCCAACCCAGAGGGGTTTGTTCGTGCGTATGGCCTCCATCCGCTGTGGGTGCGAGAAGAGACCCTCACAGCGGATCTGACCCAGCTCGAGAGTTACGTGCGCGCGCACCCAAGTGCCGTGGGTGAGATCGGACTGGACCGGCGGGCGGTCGCCCCAATGGCTGTTCAAGTGCGTGCGTTGTCGTCCCAACTCCAGCTCGCAGTCAGACAGCGGTGTGCTGTGATCTTACATGTGGTCCGGGCGCATGATCTGGTGTTTCCACTGCTGGTGGAGCACGCCGTGTCTCGATTTATGGTGCATGGCTTTAGCGGGTCGCCAGCGCTTGCACGCCGGTATGTCGACCTTGGTGGCGTTTTGGGGATTGGTGGGTTGCTGTCGCGTCAGTCTCCGCGGCTTCGTGAGACCGTCCGACAATTGCCATTAGATGCCTTTGTCTTGGAGTCTGACGCTCCGGATCTCCCACCCCAAGGGTCGCGTGTCTCGGATCCGACTGATCTGCCAAATACTGCGGCACTGATTGCTCAGGTGAAGGGCTGTGATGTGCAGGAAGTTGCTCAGGTCACCCGAGCGACTGCACGGCGATTGTTCGGCGACCTCCTCGCTCAAGGAGACTGAGCACGGCCGGCACGATCAGCAGGACCAGCACTGTCCCGTAGGCTAAGCCAAAGACGATCGTCGTAGCCATGGGGATCAAGAATTGTGCTTGTGGAGAGGTTTCAAACAGAATTGGTGTGAGCCCGCCAATGGT
>RFUY01000192.1 GCA_009922705.1 Gammaproteobacteria bacterium | reverse complement strand
GCCGACCAGGTCGGTGCGGTTGCGACCGGAATGGTAAGAAGGTCGTCGACCGTGTTGCGGCGCGCCCCCTTTAATGCGTTTTGCTGGGCGAACACATCCACTTGATGGTAGTGAAGGGCGTGCAAGGTGGCGGCCGTTGGGGAAGGAACCCATGCGGTATTCGCACCAGATTTGGGGTGCGCCACCTTTTGGTCGAGCATCGCGGCCATCAAATCCGGCATCGCCCACATGCCTTTACCGATTTGGGCATGGCCTTGAAGGCCGCATTCGAGGCCCACGTCGACATTCCAGTTCTCGTATGCCGCGATCCAGGTGGCTTGCTTCATGTCGCCTTTGCGGATCATTGGGCCCGCTTTCATGGAGGTGTGCATCTCATCCCCGGTGCGGTCTAAGAATCCGGTGTTAATGAACACCACACGCTCAGTTGCTTGCCCGATACAGGACTTCAAATTGACCGTGGTGCGACGTTCTTCGTCCATGATGCCCATTTTCAGGGTGTTATTAGGGAGGTTCAGCAATTGCTCAACTTCGCCAAACAGACGGTTTGCAAAGGCGACCTCTTCGGGGCCGTGCATCTTTGGTTTGACAATGTAGACACTGCCGTGGCGACTGTTGGTGTTTTCGGTGCGCTTTAAATCATGGATTGCGATCAGTGCAGTGAAGACGCCATCCAGGATGCCCTCAGGCACCTCACGACCCTCTTCGTCAAGAATCGCGGGGTTGGTCATCAGATGTCCGACGTTTCGGACAAACATTAAGGCACGACCGGCTAATGTCACAGGGTTTCCGTCAAGCCCATGATAGGTGCGGTCTGGGTTTAAGGTCCGGGTAAAGGTTTTGCCGCCCTTTGACACCACTTCTGCCAGGGTGCCCTGCATCAGGCCTAACCAGTTGCGGTACACAACCACCTTGTCCTCGGCATCGACGGCCGCAACCGAGTCTTCACAGTCCATGATGGTTGTGAGTGCCGACTCCATCAGAATGTCTTCGAGCCCTGCGGGATCTGAGTGACCGATCACGGAGCTACGGTTGATCTGCAGTTCAAAATGCAATCCATGGTGGCGACAGACAATGGCCGTTGGTGCGTCCGGTGTCCCCTGAAAGCCGAGGCATTGACTGGGATCAGCCAGTGTCGTTTCGCCAGCAGTTGTCGAAACACTCAACGCACCATTCACAATCTGATAGCGGGTCACATCGGCGTGACTGCCTGAGGCAAGGGGGAGTGCGTCGTCTAAAAACTGTTTAGCAAAGGCAATGACTTTGGCGCCGCGCACGGGGTTGTAGTCCTTGCCAGCCTCGGCACCGCCGTCTGCTGGAATGGCATCGGTGCCATACAGCGCATTGTAGAGGCTGCCCCAGCGCGCGTTGGCCGCATTTAAGGCATAGCGTGCATTCATCACCGGAACCACCAACTGCGGCCCTGCGGTCAGGGCGACTTCTGGATCCACCTGTGCGGTGGTGACTTGCACGACCGGTGGTTCAGGCAGGAGGTAATCGATTTCTTGAAGGAAGGCCTTGTAGGCTGTCATGTTCAGTGGCTGGCCTTGATGCGCCGTGTGGTAATCATCAATCAGCGCCTGCATTTGATCGCGCTTTGCCAACAGGCTGCGGTTGATGGGGGCGAGCCGATGAATCAAGGCATCAAGATCAGTCCAAAAGCGATCCGCATCCACGCCGGTGCCAGGCAACGCCTCAGTTTGAACAAAGTCATACAGGGACTGGGCAATGTGTAATCGGCCTCGGGTCATGCGCGCGGTCATTGGGGATCCTCCATCGTTTGATGAAAAATAGCACGAAATGAAATGCATTTCCAAAACATGGAAGCCCTGAGGCGATGGTTACGAACCCCCCCTGCATGCAGAGCATCACAGGGGGTAGGCCTCAGCGGTGAGGGCGTGTGGTTGGTGTTAGCGCGGGAGAGTGCGCACGAAGGACATCGCCTTCTGCATCCACTGGTGAAGTCCGCGATAAGGGGTGAGTCCCGCACGTGTTAGGCGGATCTCGTTACGTGCCACGGCATCGTGGCTTGAAAGCATGGCTTGACCCAGGATGGGAGACATCTGTGACCTCCTCTTGATTGGTTCAGATTGCGCACAATGTACGTTAAATAAGTGAGGAGTACAAGCACTATGTGCGGAAATAAATCAGGTTGGGTGTTGTCAGAGGCGCTATTTATTGTCTATTTGCATCCTGTATGACGTGTTTTTGCCGCTAAGAAGGTGATCGCGTGGAGCTGACGTAGCGCCAGTGTCGATCGCGAGATCTTTCAAGCACGGGTGCCGTCATAGTGAAATTCAAACCATTAAATTTAAATTGACGATTATCTTTTGATAGGGCGCTCCGTCACACTGTGTGAAGTGACCAAGGCAATGGCATGCGCCTATGTAGACAGCCTGTGATCCAGGCGTTTGCATGACTTGTGAGTGGGCTTTTGGCCATAAGCCAGCCGCTTGGTGTG
>RFUY01000191.1 GCA_009922705.1 Gammaproteobacteria bacterium | reverse complement strand
TTGAACCCGTGACCGACGGATTATGAGTTCGATGCATAGGGATTAGCTGGTGTTAGAGGGTGTTAGCGGACGTTGCGGATGCCAGTAAACACGTGAGGTTTAGCGTGAATTGTGTTGGAGTGTGAGAGATGGTGATGTGCACTGAATGTGCATTGCTGTAGCTCTTGGTCGGGCGGCTCGGACTTGAACCGACGATCATCACATTATGAGTACGGGCGCACAAATCCCAGCGCGATACTGCCCTGACACCAAATTTTTTCGAATCCATCAGTACGCTAGAGGTGTAGATGTGATTTAGATACACGAAGGTCGAAGCAAAATAGCGCCAAAACATTGAGGGGGAGCAACCAGGCTGCGTCTGCTACGCTCCTGCCCGAAAGTGTGGATCGAAGAGGCCCAATGACCACCGTAAATGCGAATGCTCGTGCAGCTACCTTTCTTGCTGTTGGTGGTTTGGCCGTCGCTGGAACGCTTGTAGGACAACTTGGTGCAACTTCCGCGGCCACTTATGCCTCGGACGGTAACGGTGGTGTAACCAGCGGGCTTTTTCTCGCACTTTTTCTTGTCACCAGCAGTGTTTCTGCCACTTGGACACCACGCCTTGCCGCGCGTTGGGGTGGGCTTCGCTGCTTCGCATGGGCCCAACTATTTGTCGCTGTGTCCTGGACGATGGTGGGCGTTATTGAAGCGTCCACGAACTCAAGTTTGGCAGTTTTACTTGTCGCGGCGCCCTTTCTCGGTCTTCTCTCAGGCCTGACAGCGGTTCTGACACCATTTATTACTCGTTCCTATATTGACCCTCACTCGCTGTCTTCGTCGCTAGCTAAGCGCTCTGCGGTGTCTGGTGTCGCTGCCATGATTGGCGCAGTTGTCGGTGGCTTCCTCATTCATGCCACTGATCCGGGAATCGGCATCTTGGCTAATGGTCTACTGACCATTCCACTTGCCCTGTTCACTTTCTTAGTTCAGCCGAGAGAAATACCCGCTCCAGTTCACTCATCTGGTCACCCTCTCAGGGATGTGCTTGTTACGCTTCGGACGTCCAAGAAGGTGCGTCCGCTCCTGGTCCTCGCTGTGGTCCAGGCGATCTTTGTCGCGCCAATAATGATGATGATCGTCCCGATCCTTAAGGACCTGGATCACGCGCCGCTACCCTCTGGAGCAGGACTTGTGCTCGCTGGGGGGGCAGCGGGCCGGCTTTTGGTGCCCTATCTGGTTTCGAGGCTGCTGCGGAAACGTCAAGAATTAGCCGCGACCCTTTCGGTTTACCCGTGGTTAGTGGGCTGTATGTTGGCCTTTGGTGCGACCGCCCTGCTTCCTCTCTCTGACTTTGACCTAGTCCTCTGGACCCTCATCGGGTTCGGACTTGGTGCAACTCGTTTCACTATTCGCCCACTCATTATGACCGCGTCGACGAAAGCGGGGGCCAAAGGCGATGAAATGGCAGGCCTCACCGCCGTGATCACGCTAGGAGTATTTGTTTCCCCGGTGGGTCCTTTAGTCTGGGGTTTCATGATCGAATACCTGACGGCCCCAGTTACTCTCGTAACCTTCGCACTGGCCGGGATCACTGTGACGAGTTTGCTCGCACACCAGCTGAAGTCCCCGTAGACACCCGAGATTGTGCGAACCATCCTGGAACACAGTAGGGCGGACGGGACTTGAACCCGTGACCGACGCACATGGTTTTACCTTCCGCCGGCGGGCATCCCGGGTTGGGTCAGTGTTACCTCGACGACACAACGTAGCGCTGTCGGTGATTGACTAAAGGGCTAACCGCTTTCTCGATGTGCCCTTCCATGTCCCGAGCGGGTAACGAACGCCGCGACCCCACGCCACAAACAGCATGACGAGCGTCAGGACGATGTTCAATGGTCCAGTGGTGACAAAGCTTCCGTGGTCGATGTGCCAAATCATGGCGCCCACCATCACAAGGGATAATCCAGCCGCCGCAAGCGGGATGAGGAACTGGTACATCCGGAAGACTGCGGGGAGGATCAAGCCCAACCCACCCAATATTTCGAGTGTGCCCGAAATGGCGTGAAGAGTGAAGCCGAGCTCGTACATCCAGGACATCTGAGCCGGCAGACCGGGTGGGACCACAAAGTGGAGGACGCCGAGGGAGACCCAATAGATGCCAAAGACATACTGTAAGACCCAAAGCAATTTGTTGATCTGAAAATCACCTTCCGGAAGTTAGTCAGTCTCGACGAGAGATATCGCACCAGTTTAGGAGCCGCGCTTTTCGCCGACCCGATAATTATTGTGGTGTTTTCCGGAGCTCACTGTCGGCAGTGCCCGAAGTGATCCTGCGCGCTTTCAGTCGCGCAGGATTCATGCGAGCGAGGATGCGGGTCGCTCTAGCTCTTGACGACAGGTTTGCTGTTCCATCTCACCGCACAGGTGACAAGTGTCAGGAGTGGGACTCCAATCACCACGATCGCAAAGGCACCCATCGCG
>RFUY01000020.1 GCA_009922705.1 Gammaproteobacteria bacterium | reverse complement strand
TGAACATGACCCTTTACATTTTTCCAACGGCGAAATACTGCATCTCGATCTGGAGATCGACGCCATTGACAGCACCACCGAGTCCCAAGTCTCTGCTGCCGGCGGTGCGTCCTCGATTGCGGGCCTTCACTGTGCGTTCTCCCTTTCACAAAAAGGCCTCGTTGACGGGGTTGTCTTCATGCCATTCAATAAGGAATCAATGCATCTAGGTGGCAACAACTTCACCGATGAACTTGGGTTTGCCAAGGAGTTCTTTGGAATCAAGACCTGTGCGAGTGAATTCAATGTCGCAAATGGGATGTGGAATGGTCGTATCACGAGCCATGTCGCCATGCGTGATGTCTCAAGCCTGTTGACAATCCCAGCAATCGTCGACGGCATTGCGCTCACAGACCAAACCCTAAAAATGGCCGGATATGATAATCCTAGAATCGTTGTTGCTGCCTATAACCCGCACGCTGGCGACAACGGGTTGATGGGCGACGAAGAAATCAGGGTCATAGGACCTGCTGTAAAGCAAGCTCAAGCAGATGGCATTCAATGCTCCGGGCCCTTCCCAGCTGATACTCTCTGGTTAAAGGTCCGAGCAGGCGAATATGATGCAGTGGTGACCATGTATCACGACCAAGGACAGATTGCGATCAAGTTGTTGGGCTTTGAAAAAGGCGTTTCAGTCCTTGCAGGCCTGCCACTACCGCTGACAACACCAGCCCACGGGACCGCATTTGATATCGCGGGTCAAGGGGTCGCTAATCTCGTTCCAACACATAATGCATTCACGATGTGCCTTAATATGGCATCTAACAGACATGCTATCGAAGGCGTTGACTCCGCAGCCTGAGGCTGCGGTTGTCGCGTTAGGAGACCCAGTGAGTATCGAGCTTTGCGGAAAACACCTGATCAATGGGCAATGGGTAAGCACACCTCAAACCTTCGAGTCCATGCCCGTCTCTGGTGACAAATACACTTTTTTTGTTGGGACGCCAGCATGCATTGATGCAGCAGCGGAAGCAGCTGAATCGGCGTTTTGGTCTTTTGGGTACAGCACGGTCGAAGCCAGGAGTCAATTCCTCTACACCATTGCCGAACGCCTTGAAGCGAAGCGATCTCTGATTGTGGAACTAGGTTCTGATGAGACTGGACTCCCAGCACCAAGGCTTGAAGGCGAGCTATCTCGAACAACCGGACAACTACGATTGTTCGCACAGCATATTCTGCAAAAGACATATCTTGATGCTCGACTGGACGAAGCAATACCTGATCGAACGCCGGTCGCTCGCCCTGAAATCAAAATGGTACAGCGTCCAATTGGTCCGGTCGCCGTTTTTGGTGCGTCCAATTTTCCACTCGCATTCTCTGTTGCGGGAGGTGACACAGCAGCAGCGCTTGCTGCCGGATGTCCTGTCGTCGTAAAAGGTCATTCTGGGCATCCAGGAACGAGCGAACTCGTCGCTGGCGCGATCCTCGAAGCAATTCATTTCTGTGATGTACACCCAGGAACATTTTCGTTAGTGCAAGGCGGACGCCGGGATGTCGGTGAGCGGCTAGTCGATCACCCATTCATTCAGGCTGTTGGATTTACAGGCTCTCTTGCAGGCGGGCGGGCGCTGTTCAATCGTTGCTCACAACGACCTAATCCAATCCCATTCTTCGGTGAGTTGGGTTCTATCAACCCCATGTTTATTTGTCCGGGCGCGCTCAGCACGCGAGCGTGCGAAATTGCGAGTGGATGGGTTGCCTCTCTGACTCTTGGCGCTGGTCAATTTTGCACAAATCCTGGTTTAGTCGTCGTACCCGAAGGGATAGGGTCAGAACAATTTTGTGCTCAAGCCGTCGATGCACTCTCAACAAGTCCACCCCAAATGATGTTGAGCAATTCGATCGCTAAGACGTATCAGGAAAATGTCGCAAAACTCCTTGGAATGACTGAGATTGAAGTTCTCTCGACATCTTCATGCTCTGGCCGCCACGCGACGCCTCAGCTGTTCCGAACTAATGCTGAGCTCTGGCTGTCGCAATCGAGTCTTCATCACGAAGTGTTTGGACCATTGGGATTAATTGTTACCACGAAAAATGCAGATGAGATGATCGCGATCGCGCGGCATTTAGAGGGCCAATTAACATGTACGCTTCACATGAATCCCGAAGATCAGGATTTGGTCCATAAACTTTTACCAATCTTAGAACGAAAAGCGGGCCGAATTCTGGCCAACGGGTTCCCCACCGGCGTTGAAGTGGTTGATAGTATGGTGCATGGAGGCCCGTATCCTGCTTCGACAAACTTTGGGCACACGTCCGTTGGAACTCTCTCCATCCGTCGTTTTTTACGTCCAGTTTGTTATCAAAATATGTCCGATCTAACTGTAACTTAGTATCGCCAAGCGCAGTGGAATCAACCACATATCGCGAACACCCGAGTTTTAGCGACCAATTTCATGATCATGCGACTCTTGAAGAACTATCAACGACAGCTAGGTGGATCCTCTCGATCCATCCACCCCTGAATCAGTCCATCTGGGCTTTGACGGCGCGATGTCAGCAATGCGTTGATTAGAAATTGGCCTTTAAGTGCTGGCTGACAAGCCTGTAACTTGGCCAACCAGGCAGTCACGATAGGGACCGCGAAGCTTGACCCACTGACGGATGCTGGCACCCCATCTATCCCGCGCGCAGTCAACTCCTCCGCAGCAACGCCAACCGCTACCGCCTCCCCAAAATTCGACCCTGGAGCGACCCGCCCATCGGGAAGCACAGAGGTCACAGTGAGTACGTTTGGCCAAATAAAGACAGCTGGGTACACAGGACGCACCCCCAAATCCACGCCGTTATTCCCCGCTGAGACAACAAAGACAACCTCAGGCGATGACGCAATCACAGGCTCTAATGCCAACCAATCTTCCGATCGAAATGACCCCATCGGCAGCATAATGAGTGTCGCACCAGCATCGATCAGCCAGCGCACATGAGACCCCAAGGTCTGCATCTGAGGCCGGGGATAGCGCAGCGGAATCACAGACACTTGCTTGGTGTGTTGGAGAAGGACATCCAGCACCCGTGACCCGTGCTCTCGTGGGAAAAAGGGGGATTGGCCGATCTCCAGATCAAAGGGCTGATCATCGCCATCCCACGCATCACGGGCCAGCCAACTTCCCTCCGCATCAGCCAAGAAATGGGACTGAAACTCTGCGCGTCGATAATCAACCCCTGAATCAATATGACCCACAATCGGCCCAAGCGGCTGCTTGGCAAAGGTCGTCTCAGGCACGACTGGATTGTAGGGACGACTGAATGTTCCAGCGGGTGTCTCAATCGTCAGTGCTTGCCATTGACCCGAGTTGTCTTGCTGGAGTTGCCGGCGCGACACACGGACACAAGCGGCCGTGTAGGCCTCTGCCCAATCCGGTGTTGAGGCGCGAAAGACCTCAACCTGAAATTGCGCAAGGCCCTGTGCGCTGTAGACAACTCGCAGCCGTGCCTCTGATGTGTCCTGCCAAGCCAATCGCTCGACGGCGATGGTGAAGGGTCCACGCGACACGACTGGGTCGGACTCAACCTGCGCTCCCACTGACTGTGCGTAATCCGCCAAACGCACCTGTTGAGCGGCCTCACACAGCGTTGACCCCTCCTCAGGAGCGGAGGCCGATGCCGGCGTAGAGAGCACCAGGAGCGTGACCAGCCAGTGCGCTCGAGCGAAAAACCGCCACATCATATTTGTGACAGCGATGGTGTCATTGGCACAAGACGCACCGGCGTGTGCTTGAACTCAGGAATCTTGCCGAAAGGATCTAAGGCTGAGTGAGTCAATACATTGGCGGCAGACTCAAAAAATGCAAAAGGTAAAAAGACAGTCCCCGGGGCAACCCGCGCATCAATCGAGACCTTCACCTGAATGTGACCATGCGGTGAGTGCACCTCGACCCAGGTTGCGTCAGCAACCCCGTAATGCTCCGCATCGTCAGGATTCACAGATAACAAAGCTTCAGGATACAAGGTGGAGAGCGCCTTTGAACGTCGAGTCATGGTCCCCGTGTGCCAATGCTCTAAGACGCGCCCTGTAATCAAACTCATCGGATACGCGGTCGACGTCGGTTCATTGGGCCCCTGATAGTCGGAGGGTACTAGTTGAATCCGTCCATTTGGGGTCGGGCAGTCGGTGGTGAACAAGACGGCTTGCCCTTGAGAGTCTGGCGAAGGACAGGGATAGGTCACACTGCCCTCACGGTGTAACCGTGCCCACGACACGCCAGCATACGAGGCGCCCATCGCTTGAATCATCTCATCGAAAATCATTGCCACGCCATGATCAGGTCCGCTGTAGCACCACGGCAATCCCAAGCGCTTCGCAATGGCTTGCAGAATCCAAAGGTCCTGTCGCGCGTCACCGGGCGGCTGCTGTGCAGCCCGACCTAATTGAATCGTCCGATCTGTATTCGTCACAGTGCCTGTTTTTTCCAACCAAACGCTCGCAGGCAAGACTATATCGGCCATCAATGCCGTCTCAGTCATGAAGATATCCTGCACCACCAAGTGATCCAGCTGTGCCAGTGACTGCCGAGCATGCGTGAGATCAGGATCGCTCATTGCTGGGTTCTCACCCATCACATAGAGCCCACGCATCCGTTCGCAATCAGGGCTCGCAGGGTCCATCCGCTCCAGAATTTCCACCACAGTCAACCCGGCAGTCGAACTCAAGGTGTGACCCCACAATGATTCAAAGTGAGCGCGATGCTCGGCAGAGGTCACGCGCTGATAGTTCGGGAACATCATCGGGATTAGGCCTGCATCGCTGGCACCCTGTACGTTATTCTGCCCACGCAAGGGATGTAACCCAGTCCCAGGACGCCCGATCTGACCCGTGAGTGCAGCCAAGGCGATCAGACCCCGAACATTGTCTGTCCCATGGACATGCTGACTGACGCCCATCCCCCAAAAGATCATGGCCGACGAGGCGGTTGCATAGCGCCGTGCCACAGCACGAATCTGCTCGGCGGAGATCCCGCACAGGGGTGACATTGCCTCCGGAGAAAAGGCTCGACTGTGCGCGGCGAGCGCCTCAAACCCATCTACGCGCTGCGCAATGAACGCCGAATCCATCAATCCCTCATCGACGATGACATGCAACAGTGCATTGATCAAAGCGAGATCAGATCCTGGCAAAATCTGCAGTTGCATCGCTGCATGCTGACCAATCTCTGTCTGTCGTGGATCGATGACGATTAACGCTGTGCCGGCGCGTGATGCCTGCTTCATCCAGGTCGCCGCGACCGGGTGGTTCACGGTCGGGTTGCAACCAATCAAAATGGCGACCTCAGCCCGCGCAATATCACGGACCGGATTACTCACAGCACCTGACCCTAAGCCTTCAAGCAACGCGGCCACACTTGAGGCGTGGCACAACCGCGTGCAGTGATCGACATGATGATTTTCAAACCCGGTTCGAATCAGCTTCTGAAACAAATAGGCTTCTTCGTTGGATCCCTTTGCAGAGCCAAAGCCAGCAAGACTGTGAACGCCATACTGCTGTTTAAGTGCCAAAAATCCCTGCGCAGCAGCATCAAGTGCGACCTCCCAGGAGACCGGCTCATAGGCATCCTGCCAGCGACGCGCCCCAGACAACACGGCCTCGACAAATTCTGGACTTTTGGGAACGTCGGGCCTGCGACGATACGGCTGCGTCAATCGCTCAGAATGGTGTGCATAGTCGTACCCAAAACGCCCTTTGACACAGAGACGTCCAGCATTGGCAGGACCCTCGCGACCCTCCACTGAAATCACCTGACCTGACTCAGAGACACCATAGGTCAAGGCACAGCCAACGCCACAATAGGGACAAATCGAGTCAACCTGCGTAACTGCAGCCGGCCGCTCCTCAACGCGCAATGCATCGGTCGGGCATGCCGCCACGCATTCACCACACCCCACACAAGGACTCTCCTGAATGGATTGGTCTAACCCAAAGACAATCGCACTCGCTGCGCCACGCCCGGAGACACCGATCACCCCATTGACCTGAACATCCTGGCAAGCGCGCACACAGCGATCACACTGGATACAGGCATCTGACTGAAACACAAACCCAGGATGCGACCGATCGACCGTGGACACCGAGTCGGTAGCGGGTGATGAAATGCCATAGCGCGCCAACCAAGCGCTTAATTCAGATCGATCCTGAGTAAGGGCACCTGGCGCTTGGTTGGCAAGCAGTTGCAACACACCGCGCCTGACACGCTCTGCCCGCTGCGAGTGCGTATTGACCTGCATCTGATCAGTCACTCGACACAAACAACTGGGCTGTAACGTTTTGAATCCAGAGACCTCAACAAGGCAGGTTCGGCAGTTACCATCTGGACCTGACGCGGAGTCACAACACAGCGAAGGGATCTCGATGTGTTCACGGGTCAACACGGACAGCAAGGACTCTCCAGGCACCGCCTCAACGTCGACCCCGTTGACGTTAATCGAAACGCGCGCGCACGGATGATCAGTCATTGCGAGCGACCTCATGCGGGAAATAGCGCTGAACACACTCCCAGGTATTTGGCGCTGCTTGGCCCAGCCCACAGATTGAGCCCTCACGGAGCACATCCGCCAACAGACTCAAGGCATCTGAATCCCATTGCGCCACCTGCATCTGTGCCCGTGCCTGGTGTGTCCCCTCTCGACAGGGGGTACATTGCCCGCAACTTTCATGCTGAAAGAACGCCATCGTTTGTTCTGCCAAATCCCGAGCCCGATCTGCCTCACTAAAAACTACGATCGCGGCAGACCCAATAAAGCAGCCCACAGACTGTAGGGTGTCAAAATCGAGGGGGAGATCTGCCATGGTTGCGGGCAAGAGACCTCCTGAGGCACCCCCGGGGAAGTAGCCATAAAGCGTATGACCCGGCGCCATACCCCCACAGTATTCATGAATCAGTTCAGACAGGGTTATTCCAGCGGGTGCGAGTTTCACGCCAGGCTCACGGACACGCCCACTGACACTATAGGACCGTAACCCAGCGCGGCCATGGCGACCAAATCCATTCCACCAACGCGCGCCGCGCGCCAAAATATCCCGCACCCAATAGAGGGTTTCAAAGTTATGGACCAGTGTTGGACGACCGAATAAGCCGCGTTCAGCCACGTAAGGTGGGCGATGGCGAGGCTCCCCACGATGCCCCTCAATGGACTCGATCAACGCCGATTCTTCGCCACAGATATAGGCTCCGGCACCACGGCGCAACTCAATCATATCAGGGGCAACCAATTCGGCACTGACCAAGGCCTCAAGGCTGCGCTGTAGCACAGCGCGAGCACCGGCATATTCATCACGAAGATAGATATAGCAGCGGTGGACGTCGACGACCTGTGCGGCAATCAAGAGTCCTTCCAAAAACCGGTGGGGATCCCGTTCAAGATAGGTACGGTCCTTAAAGGTCCCGGGCTCTCCCTCATCGAGGTTCACCACCAACAGCCGAGGTGCCGGCTGTTGCTTCACAATGGACCACTTACGCCCAGCCGGAAACCCTGCACCGCCTAACCCACGAAGCGTAGCCGCGCTCAGTTCAGCCAAGGCATGCTCAGCCGCGTCTGGAGATCGTCGAATCGCGGCAAGCTGCTGATAGCCCCCAGCGCTGAGGTATGCCTCAAGGCCAACCCAATCAGGCGCAACTGTCTCAGCGCGAGGTAGACATCCACCGTGTTGATCTAGGCAAACGACCGGATCGAAGTCACTCTGGTCCAAACTGGCAGGATGCAACCACTCACCACGCCCAATCGTATCGACGACCGCCTCAATCGATACGTTGTGCAGAGGCTGTTGACCGACCACGGCCACCGGCGCATGTTCACAACGGCCCACGCAAGGTGCCGCCTCAATCCGCAAGGCATGCTGCGCCCCACACTGCGCGGTCAATGTCTCAAGAAGGCTTGCAGCGCCCTGCAATGCACAACTAACCCCCTGACACACGCGTACGGTCTGCACGGATTGCATTGGAATGCCATCAACCACGTGGAAATGGTGGTAAAAACTGGCCACACCAAAGAGCTCAGCCACGGATTGACGACGGAGTTCCGCTAAGACGCTGAGAATTGGCTTCGGTAAGCAGCCGTAGGCGTCCTGAATCCCATGGAGACACTCAATAAGACCATCCTTGCGATCTAGCCACGCGCCAACCGTGGTTTTTAAAAACTGCCGGATGGCTCGTGTGTCCTCGACCCGCGGCACAGCATGAGATGCAGACACTCTGACTCCCTATCACCTCAACGAGTTGCGCAGGCTGGTCGAACAGCCTGCAATCGACCATCAATCAGTCGACAGAGCCATCGTACTCGTGGGCGGGGCGCTGTGACCAGACCACAGTCATGTCGACTTGAGCTGCATTGAGAAGGTTCATCACAGGACAACGAAACTCCACATTCCGGCACAGCTGTTTGAATCGTGCTTCGGACTCATCTGAATAGACGGTGATCTCGAGATGCCCGGTCTCAAAATAGGGGCGAATTCCCGGCACACCCTTTGGACCGCGGACATCAATTTGGCTTTCAGCCGCGAAATCGACACCCGAATACGCAAAATTCATCGCATTCGCGACACCATGGATAATGACACCGTCACAGCCGACCAACGCCACTAAAACCGTTTCCAGCGGACTCGGCGCACTGTTCGTCCCACCGAGGGACGCAGGCTCATCGGTATACACTGGCTCGAAATCTCTCACCTGCACCTTGGTCCGCGTCCCGCCGGCATTGGTCGCCTTGACGTGACGAACCCCAATTTTTTTGGTCAGAGGGTCAATGCTCGGTTCAATAATCAGCGGATCAATCATGTCTGTCATCATAGGCTCCTAGAACAGCGAAATAAGGGCGCCACTGGGTGCGTCGCCACGCAATAAGTCAAACAATAGCCACACAATCGCAAAGACGACGGCTCCATACAGTGCCCCAGTCCACAGCCGCATTTCCGCACGACCCCAAAGCATCCAGCCGATCAGTACGAGTGTTGGCGCGGTGAGTCCAATCGCCCAGACCGAGATCGCATAAACAATCAAGGCAGCGAGGATTTTGAGCTCCGCGCCATCGGTCGCAAAATCATTTTGAAACTCTCGGACCCCCCGAATCACCAGCCAGAGCGCGAGGGGCAGACCAGGAATAATGGCGAGCGCGGGCATGAGTCGAGAAGTGGGGTTGAAGGACATCATCTCCCACAGCGCATAGACAAACATGACAGCCACAAGGCATGCCAAAACACAGGCAAGTCCGAGACTGCTCGTCGAAGTCTCTGACGGTGGCGGAGGGACATCCTCGACGACCCCATTCATTGTCTGCTGCCGGGCGCGTACCCAACGGTAGGCTGATAACACCAACGGGATCACGATAATAGAACCAATGATCAGAACCCCAGGGCGCATGAGCCAAGACCACCCATGAATTTGATTGGTCAGCCAGAAATACTGCTCCATTGGCCCTGACAACACGAACCCAACGAGCGCAGGCGCGCGCGGCCAGCCTCCGTGTTTCATCAGCCAACCGAGACCACCCAGCGCAAACAGCATGAAGATATCGCCCATTGTGGAGGTCGACTGATACGCACCCACCACCATGATGAGTACCAGGGGTGCTGCGATAATCGCAAAGGGGATCCGCGTCAGCCTGGCAAGCGCAGGCGTGATTGCAAAACAAATGAGTGCCCCGACCACAGAGGTCAGCGCGACAGACCACACAATCAAAAACATCAGATCTGGGCTTTGCGTGATCATCCGCGGGCCGGGGTAATACCCGAACGAAAACAGCGCGCCAAGAAAAATTGCCGCGGCAGGACCACCCGGTACGCTGAACAGTAATGTTGGGACAAGATCAGAGATGACGGTGGCGTTATTCGCCCCCTCAGAAGCGGCGATGCCTCGAATTTCTCCTTTCCCGAAACGAGACCGATCTTTCGCCGATCGAATGGCATGCCCATAGGCCACCCAGGTCGAGGCCGACGCACCCACGGCAGGCACAAAACCACCCAAAACACCAATTAATGATGCGCGAAACACAAGCCACCGATGACGCCAAAAATCTATGAAGCCATCACGCCATGACGCGACCTCGATCCGGGATTGGCTAATTCCACCGCCTGACGCCAACATCGAAATCACCTCGGCCACGCCAAAGAGGCCTAAGGCAACAATCGTGAGCGAAAAGCCATCGAGCAAATACACCTGCCCAAAGGTGTAGCGAAAATCGGCGGCAGCCTGGGCTGGACCCACCACACCCAATAACAGCCCTAAACAAGCCGCCGCCAAGCCCTTGGCCAAGTCTTTACCAATCATGGATGACGCGAAGAACAAGCCAACCAGCGCGAACATAAACAGTTCAGGTGTCGACAACATCAACACAATCGGACCGGCGACAGGAATCGCAAAGAGTAAGACCAGGGACCCCACCAAGCCACCCACCATCGACGCCAAGAAGCCGACGCCCAGGGCGCGCGCGGCCTGTCCTTCTTTCGCAAGGGCATGCCCCTCAATCGCCGTCGGTGCTGAGGCCGGGGAGCCTGGTGCGCCGAGTAAGACGGACGTGATCGTGTCGGAGGTATAGACGACGGAGACCGCGCCCAACAACATCGCCAGCCCCGAATAAGCATCAAGGTAGTAGATGAAGGGCAACAAGATCGACACTGCCGCAACGCCCCCGAGTCCAGGCAGCATGCCAAAGATCATGCCGACCACCATCCCGGCAAATAAGGCGAGCAATCGTGTCGGATCGAAGAGCGCATCTAGCGCAGTGAGTGCGTGGTCAAGCATCATGTGTAGGGTCCTAACGACCGAAGAAAGACGGCGGATTCACAAGGAATCCGCCGATGGAGATAACGCTTAGAACTTCACTCCGTACTTATTCCCCAGCAAATCGCGAAGATAGGTCTTCACTGCATCAGAAGGCTTCAATGCCGCTTTGATCACAGCTTCGGTCTCAGGCCCTGCGTTCAACCGAGCGCCGTTCGTTACACGCTTTGATTCGGCCTGGAACTCAGGATCGTTGTTGATCGCTTCTGCCGCTTTGGCAAATAAATCCAACACTTCTTGAGGGGTGTCAGGATGCATGTACGCGGTCAGTCCATAGGCATAGGTGACTGAGGCAATCCCCTGGAACGCCTCCCACTCAATACCCGACGGTGCTTTCCCGTTTAACTGCTCATAGACCTCGTACACAGAGGGCAACTCCGGTGCAATCGGGTCA
The DNA here is from genome assembly GCA_009922705.1 of Gammaproteobacteria bacterium. Classification (GTDB taxonomy): domain Bacteria; phylum Pseudomonadota; class Gammaproteobacteria; order Pseudomonadales; family Litorivicinaceae; genus HIMB30. The sequence continues at coordinate 8,027 of RFUY01000020.1, read as the reverse complement.
CGCGCCTTCAGAACCCCATTTTGCATCGCGCCACCGGTCCAGACTGGAACGGCTTTGCCAGCTTCCACCATGGGCTTAACCTGGGTGAGATAGACCGGCGTGAACTGATAGTCGATGTTCAGTTCACCTTGCTCAAATGCAAGACGCACCGGGCCACGACCATTAAATCCAAGCACTGAGCGCACATCCAGATCAAGCACTTCGAAAGACAGAAGGCCTGGAAGATCTGAGGCTGCCGCCGCAATCCCGCCATACAGAAGCGGAGTTTTTGAATTACGAATATCTTTCGCACTCTTCACCCCGGTCGATGGCGCCACGTAGGCAACACCACTGAAGGGGTGACTGTAGGCGACCCGGTAATCTGCTAAACGATATTCAACCCCTTTTTGACCCAATACGAATGGGTTCGCAGTTGAAGAGGTGGTAAACAAGATGGTGGTGCCATCAGCCTTTGCATTTTGCTCGAACCAATTCGCCCCAAGGATTGAACCGCCACCAGGACGATCGATCACATTAATCTGAGGATTCCCCGGGAGGTGTTTTTCGAAATAGGGCTCCAAAAACTTGGCTGACACGAAGGTGGCACCGCCAGTCCCGAACGGCACGATGACATCAATCGATTTCCCTGCAAAATACCCAGATTGGGCTTGGACCTGCAAAGACGCCCCAAGAATCAGAGCAGCTGTCGCAGTCAGTTTTGTAAATGTGCGCATGTGGTTCTCCTTTATATTTATTCTCGACTCTGTGAACGCATCGACTTAACCGATCACGTTTTCAAGCACTCCAAGACCCGTGATACTGACTCGCATCTGATCGCCCGCTTGAAGATATTTCGGGGGCTTAAACCCGATCCCAACACCCACTGGCGTTCCCGTCGCGATAATGTCGCCAGGGAGTAATGTCATTGTCCGAGACAGTGTCTCGATCAACGTTGGAATATCGAAAATGAGATCGGCAACCTTCGCATGCTGCCGTACCTCACCATTGATCTCAGTGACCAGTTCCATCGCTCCGACGTCAGACACTTCATCCGCCGTTAGAATCCAAGGTCCCATTGGGCAAAAGGTGTCAACCCCCTTGCCGATAATCCATTGATTGTGCAGTTTCTGGAGCTCTCGCGAGGTCACGTCGTTGATGATCACATACCCAAGGACATGCGAATACGCCTCTGCCTTGCTGACCCCAACACACTTTTTCCCGATGACGACACCAAGCTCACCCTCATAATCCACAGAGTTGGTCGGATCAAGAGACCCTCGAACGATATCGCCAGGCCCGCAAACAGTTGTTGTTGCCTTTGTGAATACCACCGGATACGACGGGACTTCTTCTTTCGCACTGGAATCGAACCCACTATTGTGGAATTCAGCGGCGTGGGCGTAGTAATTTTTGCCAACGCACAGAATATCGCGCAGTGGCTCTGGGATTGGCGCCAGCAGCGTGACCTCTGAGAGTGGCACGCGAAGATTGGAATCCGACGACCACGTCGCAAGCGTTCCGGTACGAATGGCATGCAACACTGCACCCTGTGCGTCAGGGCCAGTCACGCACAAAACAGCGTCATCACCCTCGATGAATCCGGCGGCTAATTGGCCCTGATAGGTACACGTAATTAATTTCATTATCTCGACACTTTTAAATTTTCTCGATGAAACGTTAAAACATAGAAAAATTACGGTGTCAAATATAGACTGCAAAAACGCGTGGAGGATGGCCACAACATGACAAACAGACCTATGGTTGCTCTCGAGGGCGGCGGAACACTCGTCGATACGGCATATTCTTCCCTGAGACGTGACATCATTTCCGGTGAACGGCCCGCCGGCGAGCGCCTTCGAATTGAAAAGTTGAAAACGCTGTATGGGATAGGTCCGACCCCATTACGCGAAGCACTGCAAAAGCTTGCCCAAGATGGACTCGTAGTCACTGAAGGAAATCGAGGGTTTACCGTCGCCCCATTGGATCCCGCGGAATTTGAGGACCTGAATCAGGCGCGTATTGCGATTGAAAAAGCGGCGCTCACGCTCTCAATCGCGCGAGGGGGCGATGCCTGGGAGGCTCGCGTCGTCGCGGCAACCTACCTGATGGATAAAGAGGATACAGCGCTTCCCCAAGCCACAGATGGGGTACCAGACTCCTGGGAGCGCGCAAATACTGAATTCCATACAGCATTGGTCTCTGCCTGTGGATCGGCATGGCTGCTTCGGGTTCGAATCGGGCTTCATGATCTCTGTGAACGCTATCGCCGTGCGTCGGTCTATCAGCGACTCGGGTCCCGAGATTTAAGTAGCGAACACAGTGCCATCGCGACTGCGGCCCTCGCACGTGACGTGGATCGGGTTTGCGCACTGACTGAGGCTCACTTTGCGCTGACCGCTCTCGCGCTTAGAGACGCCACTGACCTAGGCGAAGAGCGCATCCGCGCCGAACGATGACGTTTGAAATCGCCATCTTCGTCCTTGCGGGATTAGTCGGTGGGGCAGTCAATGCAAGCGCGGGCGGTGCCAAGCTATTTGTCTTTCCGTTGCTGCTTGCCACAGGACTGCCTCCGGTGGCCGCAAATGTGACTCAAAGCGTGGCCTTGTGGCCAGCACAATTTCCAGCAGTTTGGGTCTACCGCCACACCCTTCTACGAGACCTTCGCACATTAGCGCGGCAAATGATTCCAGCCGTGATCGGTGCACTGATCGGATCTGTTGTTCTGGTCAATGCGAGTCAGGATGCCTTTCTCGCAGTAATCCCAGCATTCTTAATCATTGCTGTTGCTGCAATTATTGTGGGCCCACAAGCGACTGACATCCTCAAACGCCACGTACCAGCCAAGCAACTGTCGTGGGTAACGGGCATCTTGATGGCAGCCATTGGGTTCTATGGCGGTTTTTTTGGGGCTGGCATGGGATTTATGTTGTTAGCCGCCCTGTCTCTCCTGTCAGGTGCAGCAATTGGAGAGGTCAATGGCGCAAAGAATCTGTTCGCCGTGGCAATCCAATCAACCGCGGTGATCCCGATGTTCTTTTCCGGACTGACAGACTGGCTCGCCGCAGGTTTTGTGCTGGTTGGCGGCATTGCCGGAGGCTACCTGGGTGCAAGGCTCACCCAACGTTTGCCTGAAAAACCGCTAAGGATCGGTGTTGCAACACTCGGCGTGGTGTTAACGGCATCGTTCTTGTTTCGTTAAGGAGAGTTGCTATGCAGTTTTGTACCTTTATTCGTGAAAAGGCTCAGCATCTGGGGTTGCTGCAGGCGGACACCCTCATTGACCTGTATGCATCTCTGCCAGAGCCATATTTTGAATCCATGCAACAGCTCATTGAATCAGGGGACCTTGGTCTCGCAGCAGCTGAGTCTTTGCTGCAACATCCAGAGCACTGTGTCCGACATCCTATCGACAGTTATCAATGGACTGCACCACTCCTGCCATCCACCGTCCTCTGCGCAGGCAGCAACTATCGTGCACACAACGCCGAAAAAGCCAATGCACCGTTAAGCGGAAAAGAGCCCGAATTCTTTTTAAAGACTGCTGATTGTGTGATTGGGCCAGAGGATGGAATTGTTTACGACGAAAAGCTCACCAAAAAGCTCGATTGCGAGACAGAACTTGCAATTGTGATTGGCCGTGCGGGACGGCACATCCCGGTCGAAGACGCACTAAGCTATGTGTTTGGCTATACCGTGGCCAATGACGTCACCGCACGGGATCGGCAAGTGCGTCGAACGGAAACAGGGACGGTGTTCTATGAACTCGGCCGCGGAAAGGCGTTCGACTCGAGCCTGCCGTTGGGTCCAGTGATCACGGCGCGAGCAGCCATTCCAGATCCACAATGCCTCGCTCTGAGCACTCGAATCAATGGCGAGCTCCGTCAATCAGCGAGCACCTCAGACATGATCTGGACATGCGCCGAACTGATCCATAATTTTTCGGTGAATTTCACCCTAAAGCCAGGAATGGTGATTTTGACGGGAACCCCAGCTGGGACTGCATGGTCAGTGGATGCAGAGCTCGGGGGGCAGTGGCAAGCGACCGAAGGGCTGATTGCGGCAACACGTTACTGCTTGCCTGGAGACCTTGTCGAGAGCGCAATCGAACACATTGGCGTCTTACGTAATCCGATTATTTCAGGGAAGGATCACGCGCACGCGTGACCCATACCTTAAGCACAGTTCAAAACCCCGAGCTCACGACTCGGGGTCTCATTGTGCCTTGATCAGGCTGTCGCGAGCGCTTGTTCTAGATCCGCGAGAATGTCATCGATGTGCTCAATACCCACACACAACCGAATCATTTCTGGCTTCACACCCACCTTTTTGAGTTCCGCATCGCTCAACTGGCGATGGGTGGTGGAGGCCGGATGGCACGCCAGTGAACGCGCATCGCCGATATTGACCAGCCGCTTAAACAAGCCAAGCGCATCATAGAAGCGGACCCCAGCCTCAAACCCGCCTTGCACACCGAAGGTCAATAATGCGGAGGCGCGCCCACCCAGTTGCGACTGCACTAACCCGTGGTGTGCATGCGCAGGCAGCCCAGCATAGCTGACCCACTCCACCTTCGGATGTTTCGCGAGATAAGCCGCCACTGCCTGTGCATTTTCACAGTGTCGCTCCATCCGAAGATTCAAGGTCTCGATCCCTTGCAGCAACAAGAAGGCATTCATCGGTGCCAAGGCTGCACCGGTATTTCTGAGTGGCACGGTGCGGGCACGCGCAATGAAGGCGGCCGGGCCAAACGCATCGGAATACACCACGTCATGATAGGCCGCCTCCGGCGCCGTCATTCCTGGAAACTTCTCGGCATGATCGGTCCACGGGAAATTCCCTGAATCGACGATGATTCCGCCTAGGCTATTGCCATGCCCGCCCATGAACTTGGTCAAGGCATGCACCACAATATCCGCGCCAAAGGCAATCGGCTTACACAATGCGGGGGTGGCAACGGTGTTATCAACAATCAAGGGCACGCCGTGCTGATGTGCCATGTCCGCCATTGCGCGAAGATCGATCACGTTCCCGGCTGGATTCCCAATGGTCTCGCAATACACTGCGCGTGTATTGCCATCGATTAACGCAGCAAGGTCAGCCGGATGATCGGTCTCCGCAAATCGAACCTCGATGCCTTGGCTTGGTAACATGTGCGCGAACAACGTATAGGTCCCGCCGTACAACTGCGGCGTGGTGACGATGTTGTGGCCTTTTTCCGCGAGTGTCTGGATGGCGTAGGTAATTGCAGCCATCCCAGAGGACACCGCCAAAGCGGCAATACCGCCTTCAAGTGCTGCAACCCGTTGTTCCAACACATCACAGGTCGGGTTCATGATCCGCGTGTAGATATTTCCGGCGACTTCCAAGTTAAACAACGCCGCACCATGGGCTGCATCGTCAAACTCAAAAGCCACATTCTGGCAAATGGGGGGAACCACTGCTTTCGTGGTTGGATCCGTGGTATAGCCCGCATGAATGGCTAGGGTTTCGTCGCGCATGAGTCTCTCCGCGTTTATTGTGTCAACCGAACTCTTGTGAGTCTGGATTGGGAGGCTACCACTTTCAGACGCGTTCGGAATCGTGCGCTGCTCGGACTATCGTCGTAGGCCGGCTCGCCGCGAACTGCGAGCACCACGCTCAGCGGGTCCTAAGACACGCTGAGCGTGATGAGATGAGTCCGTGAAGATCCAATCGCTCAAGAGTGGGCAGAAAGAGAGCGACCGGATTCCCACTGAGCGCGTGCCACCGAAAACCCGCGTAATAGGCGGAAGAAGGCCACCAGGGTCAGCACGGTTACGGCAACGGGGAGGCTATTACTCAGAACATAGCCGACACTTCCAAACTCGAGTAAGCCAGAAGCCACGAACCCTTTATTGATCAAGAAGTGCAAACTGACCGACAAGGCAACGCCAGGACAAATCAAGGCAAACACAGCCGCACCAGAGATCTCACCACGCCACACCTGGCCAAGATAGCCGGAGGAACGCATCGCGACAGCTCCCAGCAACAGCACCAACAGTTGGGCGGATACCACCATCAATAATGGACCCAACCAAACCGTTTTCTGGCCCAACCCTAACGTGTGTGTCACCCCGTGATCTTGCCGCATAAAGGTGATCGCGAGTACCGTCAACAGTGGCACCCAAATCCAGAGTGTAGACAGCCCCGCCGACTCAACCCCTTTCGACAGCATTGCGGAGAGCCCCATTGCCGTTTTAAAGACCGCCAGGATCAGCGCGGTCATGGCAAAAAACGTGGATAAAGTGAGGCTCACACCGACAATCCATGGGGTGTGGGACATCGAGGCCGGCGCGGCCAACCCCACAGACACCATCGCCAGACTAAACGCGGGGAGTACCTGCGCAAAACTAGCTGTTCCGGCAAGATCAAAGGTGCCCGAGGACGCTCCCTGAAACACGCGCGCATAGAGCGTCAGTGCCCAGATACCGATTCCGAGAAATCCAAGCATTGCCAGCGGGAATAGGTTTTCGACCACCGACCAGAGCTTGGGGACAAACAGCGCACCCACAATAAAGCCCACATTAATCGTCATTGCACTGGTCAAAGGCAGTGCCAGCGATTGGCTCTGTGACGGGCTCTTTACGAACTGAGCATAGTCAGGACTCTTCCGAAACCCAGCCATCAGCCGAAAATTCAGGAGCAAGAGACGCACGTGGTGATAGGTGAAAAACAACACCCCACTCAACCCAATCACGACGATCGTTTGCGTACTGAGGTCACCAGTTTGGAAGGCGCCAACCCAGTCTTCAAAGACAGGAATTTGCTGTCCTGGATGCGGAATCCAAAACATCAACATCAGGAAAAAACTGACGGCGAGGCCACCAGCGCCAAGTGCCGCTAAAAAATACAAGGGTGAATACATGGGACATCCTCCAGTGAGTCCGATGCCCCAAGTATGCGAAGAAATGACCGGCCTTTTTGTGACTAAGTCACGAATCAACCGGTCACGCGCACCTATCGATTCTGGCCGCGGAACGCCCAGCCGGTGAAGCGTTGCTCAATCAAGGCGGTGAAGACGTAGAGCACAATCCCTAGAAACGCGAGGACTAACAGTCCGGCGAACACAATCTGGATTTGGAAACTGGCCTGCGCATCCAACATCAATTTACCGATGCCTTTGTTGGCGCCCACCGTTTCTGACACCACGGCCCCCACAAAGGCGAGCGTGATGGCCACCTTTAAGGACCCGAAAAAGTAGGGCAATGACCGAGGGATCCCGACCTTACGCATGACATCCAATTTCGATGCACCAAGTGCGCGTAACACGTCCTCTAGTTCAGGCTCTGTGGTTGCCAAACCGGTGGCCACGTTCACCACAATCGGGAAGAACGAAATCAAGAATGCCGTGATGATCGCGGGGATCTCTCCCAGACCAAACCATAAAATCAAGACTGGAACGACCGCCACCTTTGGAATCGAGTTAAACCCGACAAGCAATGGATACACGCCCGCATAAATGGCCTTGTGCCACCCCACAGCAATACCGAGAAGTAACCCACCCACGGTGGCCAGTGCGAACCCAGCCAACGTCGTCCAGAGGGTTACCCACGAATTACTGATGATCGGATCCCGGAATTGCCATAAGGCCTCAAACACCACAGAGGGTGCAGGCAACACCGTCAAGGGAATCGAAAACAACTGACACGCTGCCTCCCACACCACAAATAAGGCGATGGTAAAGACGGTGGGTGACACCACCTTGATCATAAAATCTTGGCGATCCATCAGTGCTGCCCTCCGATCAGACTGCGTAATTCATGAACGACCTCTTGGAACTCCGGAGTGTAGGTCACCTCCAGATCGCGAGGCCGAGGCAGATCAATCACGCACCGCTTCAAAATCCGACCCGGACGATTTGACATGACATAGACGGTATCCGCGAGGAAGACTGCCTCCCGAAGGTCATGCGTGACTAACATCACCGTCACCCCGCGTGCAGCGTGGACGTCCCGCAAGGTGCACCAAAGCTCTTCCCGGGTAAACGCATCCAGTGCCCCAAAGGGCTCATCGAGCATGAGAATTTCCGG
>RFUY01000190.1 GCA_009922705.1 Gammaproteobacteria bacterium | reverse complement strand
ACGCTCGGCCCAAGCCAGCAGGTGCTTGAGCAATACGAGTTTTCAGACTTGAAATTTCAAATTCCGGCAGTCTCGGTCGAGAGTGACCAACCGATGCAGTTGCGTATTCATCCGGTGCAGGCCCCTGATGCGGTCATCCAATTTTCGCCAGCAAGCTGGCTACCACAGGGGTATGAGTTGGTGAGTGCGTTGCCATCGCGCGCGGCTGGGCAGTCGATCTACACCTTGGTGTATAGCGATGGCCTTGGCTCATTTTCAATTTTTTTGGAATTGATCGGTCAGGTGTCCCAATCACAGATTCAAGCGGTCTTAGGGCCGACGATCGCGGTTGGTCGTGATTATGCACTTGAAGGGGGATCCCTCCGTGTGACGTTGGTCGGTGAAATCCCTGTGGCAACTGGAATGACCATCATTGATGCCTTAGATGTCGAGGGCTTAAAGGCACTGTTAAAGCGATCGTCATGAGTTGCATCACGCATGCGCAGGTTGTGGCCTCGCATCCCGATCGTTTGGTCGTCCGACCCCTCCCTAAGCCATTGTGTCAGGGCTGTGCAGCCTACGGTGCTTGTCGCATGGCGGTGGGGCAACTGCGTGGGCGTCCGTCAGAGATTGAGATTCCGCTGACAGCACCCATTACTGTCTCACCCGGCGAGACAGTCGAGTTGTCCATCACAGGCACCGCGCTGCGTGGCTGGGTACTTCGTGCGTATGGCGCTCCGCTTGCGGTCTTCCTGAGTGTGATCGGTGTAGGGGCAACACTGCACTGGCATGAGTTGGGTGTGGCCTGTTTGGCCGGAGCGTCTGCTTTGGGAGTGTTTTGCGTGATGACCCGTCACGCTCAGATCAGGATACAGGTGAGAGCATGAGTCAGAGTTTACGGCGAGTTGTCTGGAGTATTTGGGTGCTCATTGCCCCTGCGGCATTTGCAAGTCTCCCGGATTTCCAGGATTTGGTTGAGCAGGTATCGCCCGCAGTTGTGAATATTTCCACCCAGTCGTCAGCGCCACAGATGCAACGACCTGGGCAGCAGCCAGACTTGGATCAGTTGCCGCCATTCTTCCGTGAGTTTTTTGAACGCGGATTGCCGGCGCCACCTCAGCAACGTGAGGGACGGTCATTAGGGTCGGGCTTTATCATCAGTGACGATGGCTATCTCCTGACCAACAATCACGTCGTTGACGGCGCCGATTCGATTCTAGTCCGGCTCTCTGATCGGCGAGAATATCTCGCTGAAGTGGTGGGCACAGATCCACGCACAGATGTTGCGCTGTTGAAAATTGATGGTGAAAACTTACCGGTGGTGAAAATTGCGGACAGCGATGGTTTGCGGCAGGGCCAGTGGGTGGTCGCCATTGGCTCCCCGTTTGGATTTGATTACAGCGTGACCGCTGGCATCGTCTCTGCGCTAGGGCGCGCATTGCCAGATGAGAGTTATGTGCCCTTCATCCAGACCGATGTCGCTATTAATCCAGGAAATTCTGGTGGACCCTTGTTTAACTTAGACGGTGAGGTTGTTGGCATTAACAGCCAAATCTTTACGCGGTCTGGTGGCTTTATGGGACTTTCGTTTGCGATCCCATCCAATTTGGTCATGAATGTGGCAGACCAAATTCGGGAGACGGGTACGGTACAGCGAGGCTGGCTTGGGGTCTTGATCCAGGAAGTAAGCCGTGATCTCGCCTTGTCCTTTGGCCTTGATAAGCCGATGGGCGCCCTGATTGCGCAAGCGTCACCAAATGGCCCTGCCGGTAAAGCCGGTGTGCAACCCGGAGACATTGTGGTTCGGTTTAATGGCAAAGCTGTTGACCGGTCGTCTGCCTTGCCACCCATGGTTGGCCTGGTCCGCCCAGGGCAATCGGTTCCTGTCGACATCGTTCGGAATGGGCGTCCGTTAACCTTGATGGTGACGATCGAACAATTGCCAGAACCGGATCAAGTCAGTCAAAACCGGCCAATTCCAAATCGTGCGGTGCTTGGCATGACCGTTGAACCGCTGTCAGATGCACTGAGGTCTGACCTGAATCTAGACGGTGGGGTGTTGGTTAAAGACGTGACAGGGGATCCTGCCGCCTCGGCTGGGCTGCGTGCTGGCGATGTCATCACGCAACTCGGCGGTGAGTCATTACGCTCGCTGGAGGACCTACGGCGTATCGTACCGACGCTCCCAACGGATCGACCGATTCCAGTGTTAGTGGTGCGCGGTGGAAATTCGACCTTCCTTACGCTGCGGATAGGCCGTTAAACTAGCGCGATTTTTTGACTCGGATGAACTCTTTTGGCAGCACCTTCACAGATTCGCAACTTTTCGATCATTGCCCACATCGATCACGGCAAGTCGACGCTCGCCGATCGGTTCATCCAGCGCTGTGGAGGGTTGTCTGAGCGCGAAATGGGGGCGCAAGTTCTCGACTCGATGGACATCGAGCGAGAACGGGGCATTACCATCAAGGCGCAAAGTGTCACCCTGAACTACACCGCTCGTAATGGAGA
>RFUY01000189.1 GCA_009922705.1 Gammaproteobacteria bacterium | reverse complement strand
GCGGAAGCGATTATCTTTGGATATGCGGTTGGGCTCGATTTTACGCGTCGTGATCGCCAGGCTGAGGCAAAAGACAAAGGCCGCCCTTGGGAAATTGCTAAAAACTTCGATGACGCAGGCGTTATGGGTGTTGTTACTCCAAAGTCAGAGACTGGTTTGATGGAGAATGCGTCAATCACACTGGCTGTGAATGGCCAAGACCGTCAGGCAGGCGATATCAATCAAATGGCCTATAACACGGTCGAGTTGATTGCGTTTCTTTCCACGTTGCAAGAACTCAAAGCCGGCGATTTGGTCTTCACAGGAACTCCTTCAGGCGTCGGTGCCGTGGTTCGTGGAGATCACCTCCATGGCAAAATTGACGGTTTGAAAGACCTGGAAATCCGTCTCGTTTAGGGCGTAAGTCTGATCTCATCTGGGATGAAGCGGGTCGCTTCATCTCGATGAGAGACAACGATCAGTATTCGCTCTTTGAACTCATCGACCAAACGCTCCATCAAACGGAAAGCGAGTTCTTCTTCAAGGCCTTCAGTTGGTTCATCCAGTAAAGCGAGTTGCGGCTTCTGTAGAATCAGACGTGCAATTGCAAGCCGTCGCCACTGTCCACCAGATGGCATAACGCCATCAGTCCCAATCCAAGTCCGTTCTTGATTGGGTAGGTTTCTCACCCACTCATCGAGCTCAACCAGTATGAGCGCTCTCCAAAACTCTGCTTCACTTGGCTGTTCTGGTAGTCCAAGTGTGAGCGAGCGCCAGAGGACATCCGATGGCAGCCAAGGAGTCTGCTCTACGAGCCCAATCGTTTGTGGTTTGATTATGATGCCTGCATGTTTTGGGATAAGGCCGATGAGTGTTTTTAAACAGGTCGTTTTTCCAACGCCTGATGGTCCGGTTAGGCGGATATGATTGCCTGCACGTAATTGGAAACTCACCGGAGCGCAAAGAGGTTCCGAGTTAGGTGTTGGACAAAATTCGAGATCGGATACGTGGAGTTCCTCTGCATGTGATTGAGACGAAGGTGTGTCTTGGGTGTGAGGCAAGCGCGCAAGCGAGAGTTCAACGCGACGTGATTCGAATGACACCAAGATACCGGGGATTAATAATTCACCGACTCCGAGCGAGCTGATCAGCAACGCGACTAATACTGGAAGATCAATGGGTAGGATCGCAATCCAAACAAGGGACACGGCATGGGCTACACCCATGCAAATTTTATCTGTCAGTTCCCTAGAAACCTTGGCTAATCGCAGATCGGCAAGTGGTTTGTATGCATCGCGAGTGAGTTCACTGAGTTCTCGATCATCAAACGCAAGCTGTAATTCGTAGCGGCCATCAGCGAGTGCGATAGCGCGATTTCTGGCTCTGCGTGATTGGACATCAATGCGCTCGGCAAGATTTCGATAACCTTTCCGACGGATAATCAAAGTGCCGATAAACACTGCCAGTGGAATCAATGCAGGGATGACCGCGGAGGGCGCGACAACGGCTGCGAGGATCGGCACAAATAATCCTGCGATAATCGCACCAACGAGAGGCAGAAGGGTTCTGAGTAATGCACCTTCAACGACTGACGCATCTTGTACCAACCGATCGAGTGCCTCTTGGTCATTGCTTGGTCGGTGCCCAATTCCATCTAGAAGGCCATCGAAAATGAAACGTCTTAACTTCACAACAACGCGTAACGTTGCGTCATGACTTAATAAGCGCTCGACATAGCGTGATAACGTGCGACTGACGGCAAGCCCACGAATCATGGATGATGGTTGTAGGATGTTGAAGCCAAAGGCACCACTCAAAGCCGCGAGCCCAGCGATCGATGCGGCACTTAAGAACCAACCTGATAATGCTAAGAGCCCAAGTGATGACAACGTCATGATGATCGTGAGGACAAGCGCCAAGACGAGCGGCGTCATTTTAACGTTCAGGTGTTTGAGGAGCGCGCGCAAAGTCATGATCGGCACTCCAGAGACCGATTTTTCAAATCATATATGAGTGTCTCGTTTTCAAACCGACTATCGTGAGTCACGAGTAAACACGTCGTTTGAAGATCACGAATTAATTGCGCTAACTGGTCTGCGGAGTCAGCATCAAGGTGTGCTGTTGGCTCATCGAGAATCAGGAGTCGAGGTTGTCTGAGAAGGGCTCGAGCAAGACCCAATCGCCTCAATTGCCCACCAGACAGACCAGATCCGCGTGGTCCAAGTACTCTATCCAAAGGCTTTTGGCCGAGTTGATCTAATAGTCCGACTTGTTCGAGAGCCTCGAGATAGGCGCGATCATCAGTATTTGGCTGGCCATAACTTAGGGCATGCCGAATGCTGCCCTCATCGAACCATTGTGATTGTCCCATCCAGGCAATGTGTTGGCGTCGTTCGGTTAGCGATCGCATCGCTTGTCCTTCCATTTGCATTGACCCTGAGAGTCGCGCATGACCATTCAGCAAACTTCCAAGAAACTGGCTTTTGCCAGAACCTGACGGTCCAAAAATAA
>RFUY01000188.1 GCA_009922705.1 Gammaproteobacteria bacterium | reverse complement strand
GCGCGAAGAACACGTAACTTTTCATCTCTAACCTGATCAGCAACAAATTTCGACGGTGGTTCCATCGCAACCAAGCACAGCAATTGCAGCAGGTGATTTTGAACCATGTCGCGAAGCGCACCGAAATCATCGTAGTACGATGCGCGCGACCCAACCCCAACTTCTTCGGCCACCGAGATCTGAACATGATCAATGTGCGCATTCGACCACAGTGATTCAAAAATCGAGTTTGCAAAACGGAGCGCCATCAAATTCTGGACCGTTTCCTTGCCGAGATAATGATCAATTCGATAGATTTGCCGCTCTTCAAAGACTGCAAGAATCGCGTCATCCAGTACTTCGGCGCTCTTTAGGTCATGCCCCAGTGGTTTTTCAACAACTAAACGGGTCTGCTCAGTCTTCAGCCCACTTCGCTCGATTGTCCGACAGGCATCAGCAAACAACGTTGGTGAAATTGCAAAATAGAAGACTCGCGGTACGGCGGCTGTTGCACGACAAGCTGCCTCGATGTCACCCGACCCTTCCCCAGTTTTAACATCAAACCCAATAATCTGAACCCGCTCACCAAAAGCGTCCCAATCAGACTCATTTTTGGTATTAATGACATCGTCACAAAAGGGTCTTAACAGCCTTAAAAACTCATCTTTTGGAATCGGATGTCTCGCTGCAGCGATCAGTGCACAGCCCTCGGGTATCTGCCCATCGAGAAAGCGATGAAACAATGCGGGAAAAATCTTCCGCAGGGCCAGGTCTCCAGTACCGCCCACAATGACAAAGTCGGTTGGCGGAATTTCTGCTTCTTTTGGGATCTTAGATTCACTCACCATCAGGTCTTCGCTTTGCCTCTTTGACAGATACAATTTTCAAGGTGCTCGTCCCGCCGGGCGTATTCAAACGGTCACCACGAGTTAACAGGACTTGGCTATCGTCAGGAAGACCGAGCGACTCGGCGACCTGTCCCACCACCAATTGATCCACTTCGCTCATCGGCTGATTCACTGGCGGCACAAATGCAAGCGGCTTGACCCCCCGGAACAGTGCCATGCGCTCAAGTGTTCTCGGGTGCTGCGAGAGCGCCATGATCGGTAATCGGGCACCTGAACGACTCATCCACAATGGTGTCGAGCCACTTTCGGTAATGCATACAATCGCTGACAATTTGCGTAGATGGTTTGCAATATACATTGCCCCTAAAGCAATCGCTTCATCGCGACGCCCATACTGGGCCTCAACCCGCGCACCAAGCGCCTGAGCTTGTTCGGTCTGCTCAGCGCCCTCGGCGGTCTTCGCCATCGCCAGCACAGTTTCCACTGGATAACGCCCAGTTGCTGTCTCTGCCGACAACATCACCGCATCAGTTCCATCAAGCACAGCATTGGCTACATCAAAGACCTCTGCGCGCGTTGGCATCGGGTTCAAGATCATCGACTCCATCATTTGCGTGGCCGTGATCACAGGTCGATCCAGTGCGCGAGCTCTGGCAATGATTTGCTTTTGCACCCCGACCAAACGATCGTCACCAATCTCAACACCTAAATCGCCCCGAGCGACCATCACTGCATCGCTCGCCGAGATCAGCGCATCTAAATTCACATCGGATGACACGGCCTCAGCACGCTCAATCTTGGCGACCAAATCCGCCCTCGATCCACGCGCGTTTAACGCGGCTCTCGCAAGATGCATATCCTCGGCACCCCGAGGGAACGAAATCGCAACAAAATTGGCATCGATCTCAGCGACAACATCCATATCGCTGTAATCTTTCTCAGTCAATGCAGCCGCTGTTAAGCCGCCACCCTGTTTATTGATGCCCTTATTGTTCGACAAAAGGCCTCCAGTAATCACCGTCGTAATCACCCTCGGCCCTTGGACCTCCGTCACCTCTAACACAATCCGACCATCGTCAAGCAACAGCCGATCTCCTGAGCGACAGTCACCCGGAAGATCTCGGTAATCTAGACCGACTCTCGTTTCATCTCCATCATCTACATTGAGCGTCGCGTCCAAAATAAACTGCGCTCCCACCTCTAACGTGACGACTTTGTCCATAAACCGCGAAATCCGAATCTTTGGTCCCTGGAGGTCTGCCAAGAGAGCGACCGTCCGCCCAATCGCGGCGGCGGCAGATCGAACCTCACGCGCACGCCTGCGATGGTCGTCCGCACTTCCGTGAGAAAAATTTAATCGACACACATCGACCCCGGCTTCAAGCAACTGTCTCAGGACGCCTGGGCGATCGGACGCTGGGCCGAGCGTAGCTACAATTTTGGTTCGACGCACACTGCAGCCCCTTTGCTTTCTGCCAAAACCGACTATTTGTAGTAATTTAACAAGATTTTATCCCGAAGCAAAGCGCGCTTAATCAGGCAGCCGCGTCCCATCAATCGACTGCTTAATCCGGACCAAATGGGGCTGAAAATCTGATCCACGCTTTTGCGCGACGCCAGTCACCAAGACATCCAAAACCAACAGCTGCATCAGACGCGACATCATTGGAATATAGAGATCAGTATTTTCGT
>RFUY01000187.1 GCA_009922705.1 Gammaproteobacteria bacterium | reverse complement strand
AGCGGCGAGTGATCCAGATCAAGGCTGCCGATAAGCACCGGAGCGCACGCGCTCCCACCACACTCGGTTGGCAAGATACCAGTCCACTGTCTTCGCCAGCCCTGAGGTGAACGTCTCCTGTGGCGTCCAACCGAGAGACGCTTGGATTTTTGAGGCATCGATCGCATAGCGTCGATCATGACCGGGTCGATCCGTCACGAAGGTGATCAACTCCGCATGACTTTTACAACCGACAGGTCGCGTCTGTAGGCGATCATCTAGCAACGTCAGAATCGAGTGCACCACGTGTAAATTGGTCTGTTCATTGTGGCCACCAATGGCATAGGTCTCTCCCACCACACCCTGTTGCAAGACACACCACAGTGCCCGAGCATGGTCCTCGACGTACAACCAATCACGGATCTGATCACCCCGACCGTACACACCGACCGGACGGCCCTCTAGCGCATTCACAATGGTCAGCGGAATCAATTTTTCTGGAAAATGATACGGGCCGTAATTGTTGGAACAGTTCGTAATCAATACGGGCAACCCATAGGTCCGATGCCACGCCCGCACCAAATGATCTGAGCCCGCTTTAGAGGCCGAATACGGAGAGCTCGGCGCATAGGGCGTCGCTTCAGAAAAGAGCGTATCAGAGCCCTCAAGATCGCCAAATACCTCATCGGTTGACACATGATGGAACCGAAACGAGGTCTGTTGTTCCGAGGGTAGCGTCTCCCAGTAAGCACGCGCCGCCTCTAACAAGACGCAGGTTCCCATCACATTTGTCTGGATAAAGGCCTGTGGTCCAGTAATCGATCGATCGACATGACTCTCCGCGGCGAGATGCAACACATGGGTCGGCTGCACCGACCGAAACACCGCCTGCATGGCGTCCCAATCGGTAATGTCCGCCCGAATAAATTGATACAGCGGCGAGCCTGCTACTGGCTCTAAGGACTCAAGATTCCCTGCATAGGTCAAGGCATCGACCACGCAAACCGCCACACGTTCGTCTTGCACCAGATAACGCACCACGGCTGAGCCAATAAAGCCCGCGCCACCAGTGACTAGAATGCGCGGTTCCCGCTCGGCGCTTGGCATACGTTGGCTCATCTTACTGCACTCGATTTAATCCATTAATGGCGGCGACTCGATACGCCTCCGCCATGGTTGGATAGTTGAAGGTGGTGTTCGCAAAATAGGCCAAACTATTGGCGGCACCGGTTTGCTTCATGATGGCCTGTCCGATGTGTACGATCTCCGAGGCCTGATCCCCGAAACAATGAACGCCCAAGAGCTCCAGCGTCTCGCGATGGAACAAGAGTTTCAACATACCCACGGATTCATTGGTAATTTGAGCGCGCGCGATGTCCTTGAAAAAAGCCTGCCCGACCTCGTACGGAACGCGTTGCGCCGTCAGCTCTCGCTCGGTCAGTCCAAGCGATGAGATTTCTGGGATGGTATAGATCCCGGTGGGCACATCATCCACAAAATGAAACGGACGCTCCAAAAATCCATTCGCGACATTGCGCCCTTGATCATAAGAGGCGCTCGCCAGTGATGGCCAACCCACCACATCGCCTGCCGCATACACATGGGGGACAGCCATCCGGTACTGTCCATCGACGGATAACTGCCCTCGCTTGTCGGCGGTCAAGCCGGCCGCAGCCAGGTTCAGTGTTTCGGTATTCCCAGTCCGGCCATTACACCACAGCAATGCATCCGCCCGAATCTGCTTACCACTGGCGAGCTTCAAGGTAATTCCATCGTCACGTGCGTCAAGCCCTGCGAATTCCTCCTGATGCCGAATCACGACGCCGGAGTCTCGAAAGTAATAAGACAAGGCATCTGTGATCTCATCATCCAAAAAGGACAACAACCGATCTCGCGTGTTAATCAAATCAACTTTGAGTCCCAACCCATTAAAAATACTGGCATATTCACAACCAATCACACCGGCACCATAGATGATGAGATGACGTGGCGTGTCCCGCATCTCGAGGATTGAGTCGGAGTCATAAATCCTGGGATGGCTAAAATCGAGTTCCGGTGGATGGTAGGGCCGGGAGCCGGTCGCAATCAAAATGTGCGTCGCACAATACCGCTCGATGCCTTGTGGTGTCTCAATCTCGACCGTGTGAGGATCCACAAATCGGGCGGTCCCAGCAATCACAGACACCCGATTACGCGCATAGAATTTCGCGCGCATCCGCACTTGCGCCCTGATCACGCGATTCGCAGTCTCCATCACATGTGGATAGGGGAGCCAACGCGGCTCGGAGATTGCCCTGAACATTGGATTCTGATTGAAATCCATCATCTGTTTGACGGCTTCGCGGAGCGCTTTCGACGGGATCGTGCCACGATGCGTGCAATTACCGCCCACTTCGGGATTCGCATCAACAACGACAACCTGCTTACCGTGCTTCGCGGCATTCATTGCCCCTGCTTCACCCGCGGGACCTGCGCCTAACACTAAAACATCAACAACCTGCGTCATGGGGAGGGTGTCGTCGATCGACGGCTGGCGGCTG
>RFUY01000186.1 GCA_009922705.1 Gammaproteobacteria bacterium | reverse complement strand
ACCCCAGGGGTCAAGGATGACCCCTTTTTTTTTCGACATAACCCTCTAGACTCGATCGTGAACTCACACAAGAGGGTTATATCGAAAAAAAAAGGGGTCATCCTTGACCCCTGGGGTGTCCATCAACTGAAGATGAACGAATTAGTGCTTAGTGACAGACTCAATTGCGCCTTTCACAACATTTGTTGCTTCGTCGCGGCTCTTCACTAAAGTCTCTTGTGACACTTTCGCTGCGTCGATTAAACGTGCTTGCAACCCTTGCAGGTAAGACTTCTGGCTTTCAACGACGGCTGCCATGTCTTTTTCAGACGACAGTGCTTTCGCTTGTTCCATTGCGCCTTCAACCAGTTCCTTAACCAGGGCTGTTTGCTGCTCAACCAGTGACTCAACGGTCGACTTGTTGATTTCAAACAGATCAGTCATTGGCTTCATGGCTGTTTCATATGACTTCGCGTCAAACATTGATTTCATGTTGGCCTGCATCTCTTCGATCATTTTTGCGTACATGGTCATTTCTCCATTGCTCAAAATATTGTGCGGCGCACAAGGTTGAGAGAAAGATACCATGTTGCAGTGCAGCGTCAACACTTTTTTTGTGCGACGCACCATTTGACGGGATTATTCTTTAGTCGACTCTTTTTTGGGGGACCCCAACATCGTTTTCGCCATGGATTCCCAGAGCTCCATATTGTCTTCGGTCATTTTTTTCAGCATGCCGATGGGTGTGACGTCCATGACTGTTCGCATTTGGTCACGCATGACATCCTGTTGATTGAGGAAGAATGAGACAGATTGCTCAAGGAAGTGGGCCATGTTGTTTTGCATGCCAGACCCATAGAATCGGATCAATTGCTGCAAGACTTCATTGGTCAAGACATGCTCGCCCGCATCATTTTCTTGCTCCATAATGATTTGGAGCAGAATGCTTCGGGTGAGGTCTTCTCCAGATTTGGAGTCCAAAACCCGAAATCGTTCGTGGCTAATGACAAGATCTCGCACGTTGTCGATGGTGACGTAACAGCTTTGTGAGGTGTCATAAAGGCGCCGGTTGGGATATTTTTTCAGCGTGCGCATGGAAACTTCGCCTGTTATTGGTCTTTGTTTTCATAATGTAGCCAGAGAACAGGCAAAGCGCAAAGCACTATCGAGGATTTCTGTGCGGGGATTGAATACGACAGGGCCTGAGTCCGATCTCTACTGGGTTCAGACGTGGATCGATCGTCTGGCTGATGAAGCGCAGTGGCTTCGCTTCAGTGACCCCCTCATGCTGCAGGATTGGGGGACGTATCTGTCGTCTCTCGCGACCCGTGACCCGGAGACATGGCAGGCGTTATCAACGCAAGTGCTGCCTCAATTCCTGACCGCGTTGACCACTGCGCGCTCTCGTGAAGACTGGGAAGTGTGGGCGACTCGGCTGTTGGATGCTCTACCAGAGTTGTCCTCAGAGGATCGGTCTCAATTGAGAGGGTGCCTTGAACAACTGCGCCAGACAGAGACATTGCTATCGAGAGTTCGCGACCAATTGGGGAGCGGCACACTCGATCTCACGCAAGGGTTAACCAATTGGCGCGAGGATTTGGCCGCACAGAGCATCCTGCCGGATACGCTCCGTCCGGATACCTTTGTAGTTGGCGAAACGCTGGCGCTGACGCCAGGCGATGTGGTGTTTGAAAATCAATTGTTTCAGTTGATTCAGTATCGTCCGCAAACGGAGACGACCTATGCGCGCCCGATGCTCATCATTCCTGCATTCGTGAATCGCTACTACATCCTTGATCTCACGCCGGAGACCTCGATGGTGCAGTGGTTAGTGCAGTCGGGCTATACGGTCTTCATGATCAGTTGGGTCAATCCGACAGAATCGCTTCGTGGATACGACATGACGCACTATGTGTTGGATGGCTGTGTACAAGCCATGGATCAACTGGCTCGGATGTGTCCTCGTGTGCCTGTACAGGTGATGGGGTATTGCGCTGGCGGTGTGCTTGCCAGCTTGATGGCCGCATGGATGACTGCGCGCGGAGAGGGCGACCGGATTTGCAGCCTGACCTTGCTCACCACGTTGCTGGACTATGCCGCACCTGGACCGCTGGGTCGATTTGTCACAGAGCAAAGCATTACTCACGTTGAATCAGTCATGCAAGACACCGGATACCTTCCGGCCGCTGTCAGTTTGCGGACCTTTGCCAGCTTGAGGCCACATGACTTATACGTGGGCCGTGCGATCAACAGTTATCTGTTGGGGCAGCGCGCAAAGCCGATGCCTTTGTTCCACTGGCTGGGTGACGGTACGCGGATTCCTGCAGCAATGGTGTCTTGGATCCTGCGGACTTTGTATCAAGACAATGGATTGATGCATGGGCCACCCGTTCAATTGGCGGGCCAATCCATGGCGCTTGAGTCTATCGCCGTTCCCACGTACGTGATGGCGGCCCTATCCGACGACATTGCACCATGGCAGTCGGTCTTTCAGGGTACGCAAGGTCTCGGTGGCCCAGTCCGCTATGTGTTGGGGCGCGG
>RFUY01000185.1 GCA_009922705.1 Gammaproteobacteria bacterium | reverse complement strand
CGCTCTGCGAATGGGGTATCAGCACGAGGATCCCAAAACACGGATTGAGCAGTGCATGAAACAGTTTTATCGGATGACTGTGCGCCTCGGGGAATTCAACGACATGCTCTTGCAGCATTTCCGAGAAACGGTCATGAATGATCCAGATGCTGAGACGGTGCAACCCTTCAATGCACGTTGGCAAGTCCGTGGTCGGCGACTTGAATTAATCCACACCAATGGGTTTCAGCGGACCCCGTCGGCGCTGCTAGAGGCTTTTGTGATTTTGGCGAGCCATCCTGAGATTGAAGGACTGCGCGCAAGCACCACCCGACAAATGTATACGGCGCGCCATCTCATCGATGACGAGTTCCGAAACGACATCAGAAATATCAGTTTATTCATGGAGTTACTGCGTTATCCTGAAAAGCTTCCTGAGCAGTTGCGACGGATGCGCCTGTTCGGAATCTTGAGTCGCTACATCCCTGAATTCGGCCGGATCATGGGTCTCATGCAACATGATTTGTTTCATATTTATACTGTTGATGCGCACACGCTGCAGTTGATACGCAACATCACTCGCTTTTACCGCCAGGTCGATGCGGAGCGTTTTCCACTCGCCTCGGAGCTCACGCCGAGACTCCCAAAAATTGAGTTGCTCTACCTTGCCGCGCTGTTTCATGACATTGCCAAAGGCCGCGGTGGCGATCACTCAGAGCTCGGTGCGGAAGATGCCTATGCGTTTTGCCAGCACCATCGATTGTCAGACTACGACGCGCGTCTTGTGAGCTGGCTCGTCACGAATCACCTGTTTATGTCGATGACAGCGCAACGCAAAGACGTGTCAGACCCTGAAGAGCTTGCGCGCTTTGCGGAAGTGGTTGGCGATGAACGGCGATTGAGCTACCTGTACTGCTTAACCGTCGCGGACATCACCGCAACCAATCCGGAACTCTGGACGTCCTGGCGCGCGTCGTTACTGCGCCAACTGTACTTCGCGACCCGTGATATTTTGAAGCGGGGTCTTGACCAACTCCCTGGACGGGCCACCTATATTGAAGAAACCAAAGCCGATGCACTACGTCTAATCCGACCAAGCTTGCGTGTGGATGCCAACACATTCTGGGCGCAGTGGTCCACGGAGTACTTTGTTAGCCACTCGTCCGATGAATTGGCCTGGCATCTAGAGGCACTGCTTAGCGCTACGCTGCCCGTGGTCGCGATCGCGCCTGCACACATTCAAGGCGATCCCAGTTCAACGCAGGTCCTGATGAGTAGCCCTAACCGCGCCCATCTCTTTGCAGATCTTGCGGCCTGCTTATCAGATCTTGGCTTGTCGATTCTGGATGCAAAACTGCACACCAGCCATGCTGGGCACTCGCTGGACGTCTTTATTGTGCAACATGCATCCACAGGGACGGCTGTCACCAGCCCAGATGATCAGGCGCTTTTGCTACGAAGTTTAGCCGCCGCAGCCAATGGCCAATATCAGGCAACCGGCGGCGAGCGCCGCATGCCGCGCACCCTGAAATATTTTACGATGCCCGCGTCCGTGACCATCACCCACGACTTATCCGGACAAAAGTCCTTGGTCGAAGTGATTGCGCCAGATCGCTCGGGGTTGTTAACCGTCATTGGTCGCGTCTTTGCCGAGTTCGGCCTCGACCTGTACTCCGCGAAAATTGCGACCCTGGGCGAACGCGTTGAGGATGTCTTTTATGTGACGGACGAACGCGGCGAACGTCTCTACGACACTGAGTTCGTACAACGTCTCAAGACGCGGCTTGAGGCCGAGCTCGATGCACACACAGGAGCACACAGTGCATGCTAAATCCTGATCTTCAACGGTTGTATCCGTATCCCTTTGAGCGGCTGGCTGAACTCTTGTCTGGAATTACGCCCGCCTCGTTGTCGCCGATTCCATTGTCGATTGGCGAACCCAAGCATGCACCGCCAGCACAAGTGTTAACCACGCTCACCGAGACATTACCAACGCTCTCGATCTATCCCAGCACCAAAGGGACACCGGAGTTACGAACGGCCATTGCACACTGGGCAACCACTCGTTTCGGACTCAAGCCAGGCAGCCTGAGCGCAGAACGTCATGTGTTACCTGTCAATGGAACGCGAGAAGCCATTTTTGCAGCCGTGCAGGTCGCTGCAGACCGACAACACGGTGGCACCGTACTGCTCCCGAACCCCTTTTATCAAATCTATGAAGGGGCAGCTCTGATGGCGGGCCTTGAACCGGTGTACTTGCCCATCACTGCGAATGGTCAACCGGATTTCGAGGTGGTCACAGATGCCCAGTGGGAACGCTGTCAATATCTGTTCTTATGCACACCAGGCAACCCAACGGGAACCCCCTTGTCGAAGGACACCCTCTGCAAGCTCATTGAGCGCGCTGAGATCTATGATTTTTGGATTGGCTCAGATGAATGCTATTCGGAGGTGTACCGAGATCAAGCACCGGTCGGCCTGCTAGAGGCATGCGCGGCTATGGGTCGGCATGATTATCGACGTTGTATGGTGTTCCACAGCCTGTCAAAGCGCTCGAATCTGCCCGGACTGCGCTCGGGGTTTGTCGCGGGTGATGCTGACTTTATGCGCGCCTTTTTGACTTACAG
>RFUY01000184.1 GCA_009922705.1 Gammaproteobacteria bacterium | reverse complement strand
CTTCTAAACATGTAGTTCAGATACTGATTGACTCACTGACCAAGTATGGGAGTCATGCATTCAAACTTCAGCTTCCTAAGCCTGGAATCATGCGTCGTATTGGAGAACGACTACATGCCAGTCTTTCCGATCGTTCACTTCCTGACTCTTTGCATCGTTCAACCAAACAACAGTCGAACCAATTCCTCTTTGTTCTACTCCTTCCTGCTTCTGTTGACCGACGGCTTTTGCCCGCCTCTTCATACCTTGCTGTTATGAGTTACTCGGAGGGGGTTATAGGTGAAGTTGCTCGTATTGTTGTTCCTGCTCTTTCTGAATTCACGTATATATCGTTAGTAAAGGATTTGGAGCGCGCTCTTATTCGCACCCTCTCTGATACCCTTGTGCTTCCTGTCTCTGTCTTTGTTTCATCGGGGCTTATTCCTGGGCAGCACCGTTTTTCTGCGGAGCTCTTTCATGTTGTTACGCTACCCATCCCTAAGTATGTAACAGTGCTGAGGCGCTTATCAACTTCTGAGTATGATAAGCTATTGCTCTGGTGTTCCTCCCCGCAAGACCATATTCTTTCTGGACATCCTCTTGTGGCTCCTCTTCGTAATCGAGCAGAGTATTTTTCGCGCAAATATAATAAACGTTTTGACTCGCAAGCCCTGGCCATCCTGGAGTTGTGTGGCGCATTAGTCACTAATTTATCCAGAACTGGTTCTGATCGTCTTTTGTAGCTAGCGTAAATATCATATTTCGCATTCCATTTGCCACTGTTGAAACATACTAGGAGTGTGATAAGATTCATGGGCACCAGCCCTGGGCTGGAGTGGATAGTGTGGTGTTTTGCTTCACGTTGATCGTGCTCTCATCTGATGTCGTGTAACTAATTCTGATGAGATTCTTGTTGGTGGGATCAACCTGGATTGAACGATTGATTTTGATACCTTTGAGCGTTCGAGGGGCGCTGGTCAGATCAATCGTGCTTGCGACAGGCAGCTCATCAGCTTTCTCATCCAGAAGTGTTTCACCAAGATGACCGGCGCTGCAGGACACTTCATCTGGAGCGTAGCTGAGCTGGCCGTCAACCTGGACCGCACTCGCCCAGTCAGCCACTTCATGGCGCACCAGTTCAAGATCGGCCGAGATGGCCGCATTGATTCCATCGCGCATCCTGCTGTTACTGATGGCATTCATGGAATCCCCAAACAGCGACGCTGATTGCCCCACTATGACCATGAGGATGCTCGACGACACCATCGCGTCGACCAGGCCAACGCCGCCCGTGAGTTGGTCGAGCTCTTCAAGGCTGAGCTCAAAACTTTCTGTTTCATCGCTGCTGCGCGCCAGAAGAGCTTGTAGATCAACTGAATCGTGCGTTTTTCCCAAGTGCTGCTTGCTTGCCTGGCCTGCTTCTGAATGGGCCAGAGGAAGCAGATGAAGCTCCAGTTCCATGGATGTTGTGATCGTGGTGTCCATGCTAACCAAGCCTCTCCATACTTCCCCAATATTACTCCATTTGTTGTGGGGTGCAAATCCTATTCAGGTGCATCAAAACGGGCGTCATTAAATATTAGGATCTCCACGTTTTGTAGGCTATCCGCCCCATCCGTCCCAGAGATCGAGCAGCTGGTCTTGCTGCAGCTACCAAGGTTGTAACTGGCGCGATCGCCTCTTAAAAACACTATATCGAGTCCTGAACCACCTATCACTAAGTCATTCCCCCCGCCTGGGAGGTAGCTGTTTTTCCCCGACCCGCCATTTAGGGTGTCGTCGCCATCGCGTCCCACCAGCACATCGTCACCTGTTCCGCCATTGAGGGTGTCTGCTTCGAGGGTGCCGCGCAATACATCGTTTCCGCCAAGGCCATTCAAGGTTGCTCGGCCGTAGTCGCCCCCTTCCAGGATGTCGTTGGCGTTGTCGGAGCCCGTGATCAGGTCTCCTGTTGCACCGGCTGCTGTTGTGCCAAAGCCACGCCCGCAGATCAACACGTCTTCACCCAGTTGCACCTGGGCAATGTTCATCACCAATGTGTCTGCCACATCAGCCCGCCCTTCGAGCCGAACCAGGTTGGCGGCATCGCAGAGGCTGTTCTCATTCGGCCTTGCATAGAGCGGATTGATGCGTGTGCGGGCGCTATCTTGTTGGGTGTAGGTGATGCGGGAATGGCCTTTCAACGCCAGCGTGAAATTGGCACGCTTGGCATCGCTGGAAGCCGTGGCTGTGAAACCTCCTCCGGTGCCGGTTCCATCGAGGCCATCGAGAATTGGTGCCAGGGTGATGGTGTTGTTGTAAGAACCATCGCTGTTGAGGCCAGGGCCGCAACGCCAGAGGACGTTTTGCGGAAGCCAGCCCGTGGTGAAGGGGCGCACCGCATAGATCACGGCTGGTAGGTCACGCCTGAGATCGAGCCCTAGCCGAAATTGCCCTGTGCTGAAGCCGCAGCTCGTGGAAACAGTAATCTTGGTTTCGTCGTCAATCACCCGCTCCGATAGTGCAATCTCGGCTTCCAGAAATCCTGTGGTGCGGGACCAATCACTGCGTTGGCGCTCCATCGCCTCAGCCCGCTCACTGCTGCGGATGTGGGAGATCAGCAAATCACCCGCCACGGTGGCGGTGAACACGCTGATCGCCGCGGCGATCA
>RFUY01000183.1 GCA_009922705.1 Gammaproteobacteria bacterium | reverse complement strand
CCGGCAAGTCTAAATCTCTCTTTCAATGAAACCTTCAAAGTGCGGTTACCTGAGGCTTATGAGCGTTTATTAATGGATGTTGCTCGCGGTAATCAAACGCTGTTTATGCGTTCTGATGAAGTCGAGGCTGCTTGGGCGTTCATAGATCCGATTGTGAACGAGGCGAGGAAACGTCAACCCGCAAAATATACGGCTGGGTCTTGGGGGCCCGCTTCCGCGTTCGAATTGATGGCTGAGCATGGACATCGGTGGATTGAGCCGGAGGTGGATGGATGAGTGTTGTGCGCATCATCACTAGGACTTTAGCCGGCCTGTTAAGTACGAGGGGAGTAGCAAGGATTGCCCTACCGGGGGGGCGCAGTGCCATTCAATTAATGACGGAACTCTCACAGGCTGAGATCGATTGGTCCTCCGTGAACGTGACATTGGTTGATGAACGGGCTGTTGATATGTCATCCAGTGCATCGAATGCTCGGCTTGTTCTGGAAACGCTCTGTGTGAATCGAGCCGCAACTGTGAAATTTGAGCCCTTGTTTGTCGCACACACGGCTCTCGCCTCCGCCGATTTGCTTAATCAGGCTGATTCGCCGTTGGATATTGTGGTGCTTGGGATGGGTGAGGATGGTCACTTTGCGAGCCTTTTTCCGAACCAAAATCCTGTCGCGGGGCTCGATGATACGTTTGACGGGTTTGTTGCGACTGACTCGGTCGGATCGCCAATGGTTCCTCGCATTTCAATGACGTTGACCCGAATTTTATCGGCTCAGTTGGTGATTTTGTTGGTCAGTTCTGAGGAGAAAAAGGACAGAGTGATGACTGGCCTTCAGCGGCTTGATCCTATGAATCCTGTGAGCTACCTCCTGCAAGCGAACCATCCCCTCTGGGTCGAGTGGCCAGATGGTACGGCTAATCTGATGCAACAAGGAGCGGTGCAATGACGCGTCAAGATGCCGTTCAATCGGTTTTGAGGTCCATTGACGAGCGCAGCCGAGTGTCGCGGTTACGGTACTTAGATGGAATCCGTGAAATGGCGGATGCCTCTGATTCAGATCGGGGCCAAGTGAGTTGCTCGAATCTCGCGCATGCGGCTGCTGGGGCTTTAGAAGATCAAAGTAGATTGTTGATGGTGGATGCTGGGCGGGCAAAGAATCTCGCAATTGTGACTGCGTACAATGACATGTTGTCGGCGCATCAACCCTATGAGAACTACCCGCAACGAATTAAAGCTAAGGCGCGAGCCTTAGGCGCAATGGCGCAGGTTGCTGGTGGTGTTCCTGCGATGTGCGATGGGGTTACCCAAGGACGTCCTGGCATGGAGTTATCGCTCCTGTCGCGGGACGTGATCGCGATGTCTACCGCGATTGCGTTAAGTCATAACGTCTATGATGCCGTGGTCGCGCTAGGGGTTTGCGACAAAATTGTGCCAGGTTTATTGATGGGTGCGTTGTCTTTTGGACACCTTCCAACCGTCTTTATTCCTGCTGGACCGATGAAAACTGGGATCAGCAATGATCAAAAAGCACAAGTCAGGAAAGCCTTTGCGATGGGGGAGGTTGGCCGCGACGCACTCCTTGCCTCTGAGGCAGCGGCCTATCATAGCCCAGGAACGTGCACGTTTTATGGGACCGCAAATTCAAACCAGATGCTACTTGAGATGATGGGGGTTCAACTTCCCGGGTCGAGCTTCATTAATCCAGGAGAAGAGATTCGAGGTTTATTGACTGACGCGGCTGTTGAGACGGCGCTCGCGGCATCTCGCGGTGGAGACAAATATTTGCCCCTTGGCGTTGTGATTGATGCACGTGCGCTTGTGAATGCAATTATTGGCTTACTCGCGACCGGTGGATCCACGAACCACACGATGCATTTAATCGCGATAGCACAGGCAGCAGGCCTGTCTGTGACCTGGCATGATTTTTCAGTGTTATCAAAAGTGACGCCCTTAATTGCTCGGGTGTATCCCAATGGGTCAGCTGATGTAAATCATTTTCATGCGGCCGGCGGGATGGGTTATGTGATGCGAGAGCTCCTCGATGCAGGTCTATTAATTGGCGATGCGTTATCAATGACAGGTGTCACCATCGCTCAAAGCTTGCGTGAGCCGACAGTGAGTCACGGCGAACTGCAATGGGTTGAAGCGCAACAGAGCTCTTTGGACACCTCGATCTTAAGATCGGTCGGGACTCCATTCCAAGAGACGGGCGGATTGGTGCATTTGACGGGAAATCTTGGTGAGGCTGTGATCAAGATTTCTGCCGTTGAGGGAGAACGACATGTGATTGAGGCGCCAGCTGTTGTTTTTGACTGTGAAGAAGATGTCAAAACTGCATTTAATGCAGGTCAGTTGGATCGAAACGTCGTCGTTGTGGTGCGTGGCCAAGGACCGAAAGCGAACGGGATGCCAGAACTCCATGGCCTCACGCCCGCGTTGTCAGTGCTTCAAGATAAGGGGTTTCGCGTGGCGCTGGTGACCGACGGTCGTATGAGTGGGGCGAGTGGAAAAGTTCCGGCCGCCATCCATGTGTCGCCGGAGGCTAAAGATGGCGGCGCGATTAGCAAGATCATTACCGGCGATGTGATTCGTTTAGACGCAATCACCGGTGAATTAAACGTGCTCGTTGAGACATCGATATTAAATGC
>RFUY01000182.1 GCA_009922705.1 Gammaproteobacteria bacterium | reverse complement strand
GCAAAAAGCTGTACTTGCGCGGCAGGCGTCGCGGCTAAATCTGAGAAAAACCCAGCCTCTTGATCCCCTAATTCGAATTCCAGCCCACCGACTCGCGAGCCAAAGAATGTGGTAAGTACCAATAGGAGAGCGGTGACTAATGGCGCCCACACTAAACTACGATGCTCCCAAAGCTCACGCCTCGTGAGCGTTAAAAAGGCCATCACGAGTGTTCTCCCA
Organism: Gammaproteobacteria bacterium; assembly: GCA_009922705.1. Classification (GTDB taxonomy): domain Bacteria; phylum Pseudomonadota; class Gammaproteobacteria; order Pseudomonadales; family Litorivicinaceae; genus HIMB30. The sequence goes on along the minus strand of RFUY01000182.1, from coordinate 2,451 downwards.
ATAATGCGACAAAGAGATCGGAGATGGAGGGCGTACGCACTTCACCGAGTGCGGTAAAGGATCTAGGGTCCTGGGTCTCAAATATAAACAGCCTCCGCCCAAAGACCTCGCGCTCGTGTAAAGGACGCATCGCACGTGCGGCATCAGCTTGTTCCGAGCTCGCAAGTACTTGTACGTAATGGGCTTCAATGTCACTGACCGCGCAATCTAGAACGACTCGGCCTTTGCGCAGCAAGATGATGTGGTCAAGTAAATGCTCGACCTCTTCAACCTGATGCGTGGTCACCAGAATCGTACGTTGGTGGTCAAAATAATCGTTCAGTAGTCGCTCATAAAATCCGCGGCGATACAGCAAATCCAAACCCAGAGTTGGCTCATCGAGCACCAGTAGTTTGGCGTCAATCGCCATGATTAGGGCTAGATGCAGCTGGGTAATCATTCCCTTCGAGAGCTGGCTGACTCGATGATGCAGTTGAATATCGGTACTCGCGAGCACTTCTTCAGCGCGTGCACGGTTAAAGCGGGGATGGATACCGCTCACGAAATCGAGTGCTTGGGACACCCGCATCCACTTGGGTAGCACCGCCACATCAGCAATGAAACAGACGTCGCGCATCAACGCATCACGGTCACGGCTCGGGTCTTGACCGAGCACCTGCAAGTGACCTTCAAAAGGCGTCAGTCCTAAGATCGCTTTGAGTGCGGTGGTTTTGCCAGCGCCATTCGCGCCCATCAAGCCGACGATACGTCCTGAGCCAATCGAAAATGTGACGTCATCGAGAGCGAGTGTTCCTCGACCATAGCGCTTGCTGAGACCCCGCGCTTCAATAATAGGCTGGGGTGTGGTGTCCGCTGTCATGGCGTGGTATCCGACGACGGTGGCACGGAAAGCAGTGTTTTTTCATCGAGCTCAAGTCGATCGATGACCGCGCGGATGCGGGGCCATTCCTGCTGTAGGAAGCGCTCACGCTCGGCGCTCATCAATTGTGCGCGGGCACCGACATTCACAAACATGCCGCGCCCACGCCGCTTCTCGACTAACTGCTCATCGGCTAACTCTTGGTAAGCCTTGAGCACGGTGAGTGGGTTGATGCGAAATTCTGCAGCGACATTACGCACGGAGGGCAGCGGATCGCCTTCCTTCAGGATGCCCTCGAGAATCATGGCAACCACTCGGTCGCGCAGCTGGCGATAGATTGGGGCACCTTCTGCCCAGTGGGGTTCCATATGGTGTTCTCCCTGAGTCGCCAAATCATGGGGCAAAGCTCCGAAAAAAGCTATTGGTGTTATATATAACTACAACACCATAACTCTGTCAACCTGATGGCCGACCGATGGGCTGCTGCCCCTGGCCTCTGCGCGTTGCCGTAAAATCCCTCTGGCTGACAGGGCGCCGCTCGCGCCCTCCAATGAAACCTGTGGAGAATCCGGATGAAGCAACCCCTTAACGTCGCCATCACTGGTGGTGCCGGTCAGATTGGATATGCACTCGCATTTCGCGTGGCCTCTGGCGCCATGCTGGGCGCCGACCAGCCCGTCAATCTGCACTTGCTCGAAATCACACCCGCTCTGCCCACCCTGCAAGGGGTGGTGATGGAACTGAACGACTGCGCGTTCCCGACCTTAAATAAAGTCGTGGCGACGGATGACCCACTGGTTGCCTTCAAAGATTGTCATGCCGCGCTCTTGGTGGGTGCGCGACCACGAGGGCCGGGCATGGAACGCAAAGATCTCCTGTTGGCTAACGCGCAGATCTTCTCAGCACAGGGAAAGGCGCTCGATGCGGTCGCAGCCCGCGATGTGCGGGTGCTCGTCGTCGGTAACCCCGCCAACACCAACGCGCTGATCGCGATGAAAAACGCGCCCAGCCTCGAACCGACAAGCTTCACCGCGATGACCCGACTCGATCACAACCGGGCACTGTCCCAGTTGGCGGAGAAAACTGGCTGTCATGTGAATGACATTCGCAAAATGACCATCTGGGGTAATCATTCGGCCACCCAGTACCCTGATATCAATCACTGTCTGGTGAAGGGCAAAGCCGCGACTTCACTGGTTGATGAGCTATGGACGAAAGAAAGCTTCATTCCCACTGTGCAGCAACGTGGTGCAGCCATCATCAAAGCTCGTGGTGCGTCCTCGGCGGCATCGGCGGGTTCGTCAGCGATCGACCATATCCGAGACTGGTTCTGTGGTTCTGCAGAAGAGGATTGGGTCTCAATGGGGATCCCGTCGGACGGCAGCTACGGGATTCCAGAAGGCGTGATCTATTCCTATCCGGTCGTTTGCCGCAATGGAGCCTATGAAATCGTGCAGGGGCTCACGATTGACGAGTTTAGTCGCGAGCGGATGGATGCCACCCACCGCGAATTGCTCGAGGAGCGCGACGGAGTCAAAGACCTGCTCTGAACAATTTAGTAGCAAGAAGTCGGTAAAAGGTGAGCAAGGCGG
>RFUY01000181.1 GCA_009922705.1 Gammaproteobacteria bacterium | reverse complement strand
CCATAGGAGCGTTGATGGAACCGATGCGTTATGACATTCGGAATTTGCCGTTTGCGGGGACTGTCACGCGGTGGCACTCTGTGAATTGCCATCGTTACCCGTCGGTTGCAGAGCACAGTGCACTGGTCGCGTTGTATGCGCGAGAACTGGCGGCACGGATCTATCCCGAGTTGTCCGCGGAAGATCAGGTGCTGCTCTATGAGTTAGCGCTCATGCATGATCTGTCTGAGGTGGTCACCGGTGACATGCCATCGCCCATCAAACGACAACTCAAGTCCGTCTTCCCACCGGGTGAAAGCCCCATCGATCAGTTGGAGGCGAGGATCTGCCCCGATGCTGCTGAGCGCGAACATGGGGCCATCACGATGCGCCCTCACGTGTATTACTGCGTCAAGCTGGCTGACATTCTGGATGCGATGGTGGTGATCAAACAAGAAGGGAAGGGACGCGTTGCCGCGAAGATCGAGCAGGAACGCACAGCGGCCTTTCATGCGCTCTTAATTCGGGCTGCTGCTCACTGTCCAGACGGTCAATGGGCCCACGCTCAGGAGGTCATGGAGGCAGTCATGGCCTTGGAACATATTCAGATCGATGGAGAATAGGGTGCGGCCGATCACTGTCTTGTCGCCTCGGCTCGCGAATCAGATCGCCGCCGGCGAGGTGGTTGAACGACCCGCCAGCGTCTTGAAGGAGTTGGTTGAAAATGCATTAGATGCGGGTGCCACTCGCATCGATGTGGATGTTGAATCTGGCGGTATCGCGCGGATTCGTGTTCGTGACAATGGTGTGGGGATTCCTGCAGACGAGTTACCGCTCGCATTGTCACGCCATGCCACGAGTAAGATCTTGGATCTTGATGAGTTAGAGGCGGTGTCTACCTTAGGATTTCGAGGCGAGGCATTGGCCTCGATTGCCTCGGTCTCACGCCTTGAGCTGTATTCTGGAGTCTCGGGTGCGGCACCGGCGATGGTCTCTGTCGAAGGACGAGAGATGATCCCTGCTGTGACGCCCTGTGCACATCCGGTCGGTACAACCGTGGATGTACGGGACCTATTTTTTAACACGCCAGCGCGACGAAAATTCCTAAAGACTGAGAAAACTGAATGGAATCACTTGGAAGCCGTATTTGTCCGTGCAGCCCTAAGTCGATTTGATGTCGGATTTCGGCTCTCGAATCAGGGGCGAGCGACGCGAAGTCTACCGCCTTGTGCTGACGAGGCCAGTGCGCGAGAACGGGTCATTACCTTGCTTGGACGCCCCTTTATGGAGGCGGCGATTCAAGTGTCCGCGGAGGCGGTCGGGATTCGTCTCACTGGTTGGGTGGGGCGTCCCACCTTCAATCGGGCGCAGGCGGATTTACAGTATTTTTTCGTTAATGGTCGCATCATTCGGGACAAGCTGGTGAGCCATGCTTTGCGTCAAGCATTCAGGGATGTGTTGTTTCACGGACGACATCCAGCGTATGTGCTCTATCTTGAACTTGAGCCGGACCAGGTCGATGTGAATGTGCACCCGACCAAGCATGAAGTTCGCTTCCGCGACGCGCGTTGGGTGTACGATTTTTTATTCAAGCAGATTTATCGTCTGCTTGAGACCGATCGGCCTACCGATCAACTTGCAACATCGCCTTCTGAGGCATCACCCCGTGCCTCCGTTGTGCCCCAGTCTGCTCTGCTTATGCAGCAATCGGCCTTGGGATTAGCGGCCTTGCAGGCATTGACAGCGCCACCGTCCGGGTCGGCTCTGTACACTGAGGCCCCGGCCCTGGGGATCGAAGTTCCGCCGGTTGCTGAGCGCGAGTCCGAGCTACCACCGCTCGGATTTGCACGGGCGCAATTGCATGGTGTGTATGTGTTAGCAGAGGCTGCGACCGGTTTGGTGATTGTCGACATGCATGCAGCACACGAACGCATCATGTATGAAGCACTGAAAGAGGCATTGGACGACCAGGGTCTCGTGAGCCAGCCACTATTGATTCCTGAGCGGGTTGCCGTCTCGTCGCGTGAAGCGGATCTGGCGGAAGAAGCTGAGCCGCTGCTTGCCTCTTTTGGGCTGTCAGTGCGTCGCGTTGGTCTTGAGATTGTCGCGATTGAGCAAATCCCCGCATTATTGAAAAACGCCGATCACGCAGCTCTCTTGCGCGATGTCTTAAGTGACCTCGCGGAGGTTGGGGTGACTGATCGGATGCTCGCAGCACGGGACTCCCTGCTTGCAACGATGGCATGCCATGGTGCGGTACGCGCGAATCGCCAATTGACGATTCCAGAAATGAATCAACTGTTGCGCGATATTGAACGGACCGAGCGCTCTGGACAGTGTAATCACGGGCGTCCAACGTGGACATTCTTGTCGATGTCCGATTTGGATCGGCTATTTTTGCGAGGACGATGAGCGTTTCTCCCGATTGTCGGACACTGTCAGCCCCTCTTTTCATTTTTTAGTTTTAAAAATGAAAAATAAGATTAGATTAGAGGGATGTCGCGATGGATGCTGCCTTGTATTTTGCTCGTATGCGTTGGCTGCTCCAGTCAACCGGCACCCATTGTGTCGCCGCCGCCCCCAACATCCAGTCAAAGCCCAGAGTCTGCTGCGTACTATAAAGATTACTGGCAGTGCATTGGCGAGCCAGCTGCCGGGGGCATGACCAAGCGAGATGCAGTGAGCGCCTGC